>JAHYIW010000006.1 GCA_019429445.1 Desulfuromonadaceae bacterium | reverse complement strand
TTCGTTCTCCCCTGATTAAAATCACAGCGATACGCGACCACCATGCCCGCTGCGAGCGCAGGCACTTTTGCATCCTTTTGCTGCCGGGCAAAAGGATGTCGGCTGGCGGGACGAAACCCGCCGGTTCATGTTTCATCCTTCAACTGCAAAAATCAATCGACCACCAATGATTCTTTCGACCCGCAACCCAGGGCACCCGCGAGGGGTGCCCCTACGATGAACGACCAACCGGACGCGAATTGGTTTTGTAGGGATGCCCCTTGCGGGTATCCGGAGTTTTGTGAAAGGGGACGTAGCTGATATTTTGACATTTAGAACCAACAGGGCCAGAGCTACACCTTGTAGAAAGCACTCACTGCCAAAACACAAAAAGCCGCACCACTGTCATCAACCGCAAGCGCGGCGTCCCAATCTTCCTCCAAATCCCGACCCATTGCAAACCCTCAACCGATGCAAGTTCCCACACCCTAATCCATCCCCGCTCATCACTCAAGAGCAATCCCCCCCAACCGTTGCAAGGGCTGCGGTGGCTTTTGTGGTGTTAATATCGAAATCGCTATCGGGAGCGAAATCGTTCTTGCTGTTGCCGTCAATCACCTTGAACCGCATCATCGGTCAAAGTCGGTAGACGTCGATATTTTTGTGCTCAGGTGTCATTTCTTTTCGATACCGATCCAGATTTGGATTGTCCCGACAAATTAATCATTTTCCTCAGGAAAAGGGAGGGTTGTCTAAGCACGTCCGGAATGGTACTTTACATAGTGTCGTCGGCAACACATGCGCGACCCTTTCGCATTTTGCACAACTTCCAGATTGATCAGAGCAAACAGGAGTCATCAATGAAGAAGGTGGTCATTTTTTCCAAGCAGCAATGTCCCTACTGTGTCAAAGCCAAAGAACTGTTGAAATCGAAAGATGTCCCCTTTGAGGAAATCCGTATCGATGAAGATCCTGCCCAGCGGGAGGTGATGCTGGAGCGTACCCAGGGGCGCAAAACTGTGCCGCAGATCTTTATCGGGGATACCCATGTCGGCGGTTGTGACGACCTTTATGCCCTCGAAGAAAAGGGCGAGTTGAACGCCTTACTCGGGATCGAGGCGGGGCAGCAAACGTTCCGCCATCATCGGTTGATCATCCTCGGCTCCGGCCCGGCCGGGTACACTGCCGCGATCTACGCCGCGCGCGCCAATCTGGCTCCGGCGATCATCACCGGGATGACCAAGGGGGGGCAACTGACCACGACGACCGAGGTTGATAACTTCCCTGGTTTTCCCGAGGGGATCGATGGTAACGAACTGATGCAACGCATGGAGGAGCAGGCGTTGCGTTTTGACACCGAAATCCACTTCGGGCACATTGACCGGGTCGATCTTGCCGCGCGACCGTTCCGGTTGTGGGAGGGGAAGTCACTCTTTACCTGTGATGCCCTGATCGTCGCCACCGGTGCCACCGCCAAATATATCGGGCTGGAGAGTGAGAAAAAATATATGAGCCGCGGGGTGTCGGCGTGTGCGACGTGTGACGGCTTTTTCTTTCGCAATCAGCCGGTGGCGGTGGTTGGCGGCGGCGATACCGCGCTGGAGGAAGCGCTCTATCTGGCGGGGATTTGTGAAAAAGTTTACCTGATTCATCGCCGCGACGCGTTTCGCGCCAGCCACGCCATGCAGCAACGAGCGATTGCTCACCCCAAGATCGAGATCCTGTGGGATACGGTGGTCGATGAAGTGCTGGGCGATGAGGAGAAGGGGATGACGGACCTGCGGGTAAAGAATGTCAACACCGGCGCAACGCGTGAACTGGGCACTACCGGCCTCTTCGTTGCCATCGGCCATACTCCGAATACCACGCTGTTCGCGGGCGTGCTTGATATGGATGATAACGGCTACCTGGTGACGACGCCGGGTTCGTCAAAGATGAATATTGCCGGGGTATTTGCCTGTGGCGATGTGATGGATGCGGTCTACCGTCAGGCGGTGACCGCTGCCGGAACCGGCTGCATGGCCGCGATTGATGCTGAACGGTGGTTGGCTGAACAGGAGTAACACCGAACGACCGGGCAGGTTGATGCTGCGGGGCCACGGCAAAAGCCGTGGCCCCGTTTTATTTGTCCGGCGGTTGCGACAGCGTGATAGCGGAGGCCACGCTGCGCAGGTGCAGGTCACGTTGCGGATAGGGAATTTCAATTTTTGCTTTTTTGAACGCCTTGCCGATCGCAATCCCCAGCGCGCTGATGACCACCAGGCGGTTACTGATGTCATCGACCCAGACCCGCAATTCGAAATTAATCGAGCTGTCGCCGAAATTGGTAAAAATCGCCGATGGCGCGGGATCATCGACCACCGCCGGATGCCCGACGCCGATCTGATTGAGAATTTTGATGACCTTTTCCATGTCTGTTCCGTAGTGCACACCGACCTTGATGGTGACCCGCGAGATGTTGCTCGACAACGTCCAATTTTGCACCTTTTCAGAAATCAGGTGCGAATTTGGCACGATCAGTTCCGAGCGATCCCAGGTTTCAACGACCGTTGAACGCATGCCGATCTTGTTGATCGTTCCCCATTGTCCGTCGATGATGATGGCATCGCCAACCTTGACCGGACGCTCAAACAACAGAATCAGACCGCTGACAAAATTGTTGACGATATCCTGTAAACCGAAGCCGATGCCGATGCCGAACGCACCGGCGAGAATGGCAAAGTTCTGCAGCTCAATGCCGGCCATGGTCATGGCGGCGATAAAACCGACCAGCACGATGGCGTAGTGGCTCAGCTTTTTAAAGGCGTCCCTGACCCCGCGATCGATCCGTTTGCCGAAAAAGAACTGTGATTCGAGAAATGACTGGAAAAACCAGGAGAGCAGAATCGAAAAATAGAGGACCGCTCCGATCAGGACGATCGTTTTGATCGACAGATGAAATTCACCGATGATCAGTTCCAGTCCCATCAGGTAAAGCCAGGCAGCGCTAATGTCACTAAACAAGCCCCACACTTCCAGCAGGTAAAGACTGGCGATAGTAAAAATTATGAATCGACTCAAACGGATCAGGCGGGTGTTTGCGTGCGTCCCCAGATTTTTGACAAAACGGGTTGTGCCCAGAGCGTGGCTACTGAAGAGCAGGTCGATGGCCCCTTCAGCAATGCGCAATGTCATCAATGTGAAAAGCATCAGAAAAACTGTGCCGATAGTGGAATTAACCAGATTGATGGAGAAGACCGCAAAACCACCGATCTGTGCAGTCAAGGTCGCCAGAAAGATGATTGTACCGCTGTAGAGCAGGGTCAGATAACGGTCAACTCCGTCGGTGACGTGTTGCCGGTGCTGACGTCCCAGCCAGTAAAGAAAGGGAATACCGCAGACCGCCATGAGACTCAGATAGAGGCGATAGAGGGGCGATGGCAGGGCCAGCGTGGTGAATATTTTGGAAACGATAAAAAGCGCCGCGAGGGTGTAGGTGAGGAGCCGCTGGTGTCCTTCCGACAGAAGCTCACCAGCCAGTCGGGCAGCCGAGATGGTGGCGATCAGCATGACACCGAGGTAGAGTAGCGGCGGCGGAGAAACATAAAACAGATAAGGTGCGGCAAGGGAAATAAAAAGTGCCGCGGAGTAGCGTCGTTGAAAAATGAATTGCCAGTTTTCAGCTTTGTCGGCGGTGGTCGCTGCCAGGTGGCGGAGCAGGACAAGCAGAACGACAAACAGCAGCGCCTGGAGGATGAGCAGCCACCCCTGGCGTGCAAAAAAAGTACTTTTGACGTGCAGCGCGGCTTTCGTACCAGCGATGGTTTTTGTCAGCAGCTCGGTATTAAACTGCGCAAAGAACTCGCTGCTGAGCAAAGGCAGGGCATTGCGTCGGAACGGGCTTGCTTTGAGGGCGGTCAGTTCGCCGTCAATTTTTTCTTTGAGAGAGATGATCTCCTGATTGATTTGTGAAGTATTTTCCTGTAATTTGAGCAGCACAGCGGAAGCTTCGGCGACCCGTTCGAGTACCTCACGAATTTTGTTGTGCACATCGCGAAATGTTGCCTTGGGCACTTTTGCCCCGGAATCCACGAGCGATTTCTCCCACCCCTGCCAGAAGTCCTTTTTATTCCCCCAGCTTTTCCTGAGCTCTTCCAGCACCTTCAAAGGTTCGGCAATTTTATTCAGCAGTTGAACGACATCACGTTCTTCGCCCTCCAGATAGGCGCGCACATTAAACAGGCGGTTGACCGGCCAGTCGATCGGCACACCGAGTTCTTTAATTTTAGCGTTTTCCTTTTGCCAGTTGGTGCGCATTTCTTCGACACGGGCACTGAAGGCCGTGGTCTGCCGCAAGGTCTCTATCTGCTGCTGGGCAAGAACTGCGGCACCGTCAAGCGTCGTCGCCTCAGGGACGACCTCTTCCAGCCCCGGATAAAGCGCCGCTTCGGTCACGGCAGATGCGGCTGGCGTCTCGGCCGGCACAGTTTCCGACCAGGCCGCTCCGGCGCCAACGCCCAGCAGCAGCGCCATGAGGGCAAGGCTGCCCGGCACTTGCCGACATAATCGTTTGAGCTGAGCGCGACGCAACATTACAGCCACCTTTTGCGTTTAAAAAAGATCAGCAGCCCCACCGCGCTGCTGGCCATCAGGATCAATGCCGCAGGGTAGCCCCAGCGCCATTTAAGCTCCGGCATCAGTTCGAAATTCATGCCGTAGACCCCGGCGATAAAAGTCAGCGGAATGAAGATCGAGGCCATGATCGTCAGCACCTTCATTACCTCGTTCATCCGGTTACCACTGATCGACATATAGAGATCAAGCAGGCTGGAGGTCGTGTCGCGAAACAGCTCGACCGAATCGATCGCCTTGATGACGTGGTCGTGGAGATCGCGCAGAAAAATATGGGTGTCCGGGTGAATCCGGTCACTTTCATCCTTGAGCATTTCGATGGTGACGTCACGCAACGGCCAGATCGCCTTGCGCAGCAGGAGGAGCTCTTTTTTGAAAAAATGGATGCGGTTGAGACTGTCGCAATCGGTCTCTTCAATCAGTCGCTGTTCCAGAATGTCAAGGTGATCGCCGATTTTTTCGAGAATGTGGAAATAATGGTCAACCAGCGAATCGATCAGGGCGTAAACCAGGTAGTCACTCCCCCGGGAACGGATCCGGCCACTCTTTTTCTGCAGCCGTTCGCGCACCGCGTTGAACACATCGCCGGGGCGTTCCTGAAAGGAGAGGACATAGTTCTCACCGAAGATGAAACTGAATTGCTCGGTCTCGATTTCGCCCTGTTCGTCATTAAATGACAGCATCTTGAGGATTATCAGTGTGTAGTCATCAAAGGTCTCGATTTTCGGACGATGGGCGGTGTCGAGGATGTCTTCGAGGGCCAGCGGGTGAATCCCGAAACCTTCGCCGAGGGCGCGGAGCAGTTCTACGTCATGGATGCCGTAGAGATTGATCCAGCTGACCCAGGGACTTTCTTTCACGGCAAGACACTCGGCAAGGGTAACATCGGTGCGGTGCGCGTGGTGGGCAGGGCTGAAGTCGATAATCGACAGCGTCGGGCGAGCAGTTTTGACCTCGCCGATATGGATCAGACTGCCGGGTGGCAGCCCGACCTGTTTTACGTGGTGTCCCACCATGAATCCCCCTGCAGCTGTGGTGCTGTCAAGTTTACTGTAATTGCGGCCAGAAATATTCCTGATCAAGAGCTGACACCAGATCTGCGACGATCTGATTGCCGAAAATATTTCCGTCAACGAGCGCAATGTGAAAGAGCGCATCGCCTTGATAAACCAGCGGCAATTCCAGTCGGCCAACGATCAGCCCCGCAAAGGGCCATAGATCGGCTGTTCATTTTCACCGAACGGATCGGAAATAAGTCCAAGAAAATCCCCCTTTTTGACCGATTTGCCGACCGGAATGATTGTTGTGACCATCCCGCTGATCGGCGCCCGAACCCATTTTGAGGTGTCAGCCCGAAATACCGTCGTGCGTTGTTCTTCTCTGCTGCCGCGCGGCAACATGTCGATTGCGCGCATCACCGCAATAATCCCGCGCAGTCCGGTACGGATCGACAGCTCATCAAAATGGAAGGCTTCCCCTGCTTCATAAAGCAGCTCCGTGTTACGCGCTAACGAATTATGTCAGAAATACAAACGATAGCAACGCGATAGTGACTGTGGCGAAAATTTTGGGCTCGGTTGTTTTTGTAATGGATTAAATGACTCAGCCGTTTTTTTGCGAAGGCATCAATCAAATTCAATCTGGTAGTGAATGTCCGCGCCACTTTCATCGCTGAAACTTGATTCAAGATCCCAGTGTTTGAAAAACCTGTAGCGCATTTGCACCAGGTTGGTCTCGCCGAAGAGGGCCTTGCCGAAGCTGAGATAGAGATCGGGGGTCAGGTATTTACCGAGGGTGACCATCGAATTTTCACCGTTACCGGCGCTGACGGCGATCACGTCGATGCCGAACATCCGCTTGAGGCGATCCTGAACCATGGCCGACTCCCCCTGCGAGAGGAGCAGTCCGGCGGCGGTCATCAGCGGATCGATCTGGGCACTGCCGCTATCCATGGGGCGGCCAAGCACCACATAGGAGAGGATATCGGTCTCGGACATAGTCGGCTCGGCGTAGAGCTTGATCACCGGCCTGCGCGGGGTGCCGGAGATAAGGACCCCGGACTTGACGGTGCCAATGGTGCGCAGGGCGAGAATGTCGAGGGTCGGGAGGTCGATCGGTCCCCCGGCGAAGAGGATCGTCCCGCGTTCGATATTGAGCGATACTCCGTAGCCGGAATATTGTCCCTGGGCAACATTGATACGCCCCCAGCCGCGCAGGTCATTGGCGCTGGTGGCGGCGACTTCAACGGCGCCACTGAGACGGGCATCAACGCCCCCCGCCTTGACCAACACATGGTCGCCGAGCACGATCTTGACCCGTCCATCCACCTCCCAGGGCGATTTCGTGACGGATCGCGGAGGCGTTGTCGATTCCCCGACCAGCCGGACATCGCGACTCGGGCGGACCAATTCCCGTTTATCTCGCCCTTCAACACGCAGCTCGGGAACCAGCACTTCGCCGCGCAGCTCGATCTTGTCCTGTTGTCCCTGAAAGCGCAGGTCGGGGGTGCAGATGACTTCAATTTCTGGCAGGTGGACGATGCGGAAGTTATCACCCTTGAGGGTGCCCTCAAAAGCAGCGATCCGACCGGCGGCGACCTGAAAGTTAACCTGCTGCTCGATCTGTCCGGCACCGGAATGCATCTGCACACGCAGGGTGCCGTTGCCGGCGGGGTCCAGCCGCGCCGCGCCAAAGATATCGGTCAGCTCGATACCGACGGCGGGGAGATACCCGGCCGCGTGCGCCAGCGTCAACTCCCCGGCAAGTTGCGGTTCGCGCCAGCTGCCGACTGCGTTCAACTCAACCGTCAGCTCACCACGGGTTGCGTTGACCAGCTCGGGGAAGAGCGCCGCCAGCAACCCCTGCTCGCCAAGTGCGGCGGTCAGCTGCGCGGTGAACGGAGCGTCGGGGCCAAAGACTGGCGGCAAGCGGGCCGCCAGCGGCAGGTGAAACGAGCCATTGGCCGTTCCGTACCCGGTCAACGCCAGCTTCAGTTTGCCGGCCAGCGCTGCATCGTACCAGCGCCAGTCCAGTCCGGCGGTGGCGAGGGCAAAACTGACCTCCTTTCCTCCGTCCTGCCAGTGCAGGTGGCCGCCATCAATCGCCGCAGAACCGCTCAGGTTGAGGCGCTCACCGGCGAACCAGCGCCCGGCAACCTCGCCGCGGAGGGTGCCGTCGAGGCGGAACGGCGGCGGAATGAAGGAGCGCACCAGTTCCAGGTCGAGCCCTTCCCAGTTACAGTCAACCGTTCCTTCCTGCGGCCGGAGCGAGCGTAGCGGCGCGGTGGAACCGAGCCGGCCGTGCAGGCGTCCGCCATCGGCCAGCAGCAGCTCACTGGCGAGTCTAAAGCCGCTGTCGTCGCCGCTGGCAGTCAGGGTCAGGTCGGTGACAGCCACACTCAAGTCGTCCCAACGAAGAGTGCCGTGGGCCTGCTGCCGGGCGGTGAAAGCAAGATGTCCCGCCGCCCCCTGGTCAACGCGCAACTCCCCGCTGCTGGTTCCGGTAAGGCGCGGTTCCTCCAGCCAGAGCTGGTTCAGCGCCAGATCCAGCTGGTTCCAGCGCGCCTCGCCGTGCATCAGTTCGTTATTACGCAGCACGCCTTCGATCTCGATCGTGCGTTCCCCGTTGCTGGTCAGAC
This sequence comes from Desulfuromonadaceae bacterium, assembly GCA_019429445.1. Classification (NCBI taxonomy): domain Bacteria; kingdom Pseudomonadati; phylum Thermodesulfobacteriota; class Desulfuromonadia; order Desulfuromonadales; family Desulfuromonadaceae; species Desulfuromonadaceae bacterium. The sequence continues at coordinate 105,153 of JAHYIW010000006.1, read as the reverse complement.
GCAGCGGGAGAAGGGTGACCTCCGCACGGCTGACGGTAAGGGGGGCCTGAGCGGCAAGTTGCCAGGTGCCGAAGTCGGTCCCGGTCAGGTTGATCCGGTCGAGCGTGCCGCTCCACATCGATGTGTCATAACTCCCGGTTACCGTAACGTCGCCGTGAACCTTGTTCCCGGCAAGGTTGAGGTGCAGGGTGTGCTGCTCCCGCTGTCCGCCAAGATCGAGACGCAGGGTATCGAAGTGGAGATTGCCATAGCGACCGTCGCTGGCGGTCAGCGTGGCGGCCAGCGTCCCCTCGGCGGCGAGCTGCGCATCAAGGGTGGCGGCGCTCAGGTCGAGGTCGGCGAACGACATTCCGGTGGTTGTCACGCTGAACTCGCTACTGATTCCCGGTGTCGCGTAGCGCAGCCAGCCCGCAGCAGCGGCACTGCCAGACAAAGTCGTCTCCCCGGTCGAAAAGCGGGCAAGATCGACGACGGTGGCGTCAAAGTCGATACGTCGGGCGGGCTCACCGTGAGCGCTCAAGTTCAGTCCCTGCCCCTCCAGTTCCAGCGCCGTCACCGTCAGTTCGTCGCCGCTCAGGTGGGCATCGATCTGGCCGGTCAGCGGATGATTCCACACGATCGAGTCGAGCAGCCCGGCATCCAGCTGAATGTCGGGTCGACCGTCCGGGGTCAGTTCGATGGTGGCTATCGAATCAAAATTCAGCGTTCCGGTCAAACTCGCCCACGCCAGCGAGGGATCGAGGTTGCGGCCAGCGAGGGTAGCAAGGAGCCTTGGCTGCTGCTGCCAGTCGGCCTCGACCGCGCCACTGAGCTGACCGCCGAGCCACGCGCAGCGCAGCAGTGAAAACGTCGCGCCGCTGCGCCGCACCGTCACGGCAGTGGCGAGGTCAAATGCCCGCCAGTCGTCAGCGCGGTTGACGAACGACAGTTGTCCGGAAGCCTGTTCCAGATTCCCCTGGAGCTTGAGCTGGCCGTGCAGGTCGGTGGTCAGACCGAGTTCTTCGGCCAGATCAAGGTCGCTGGTGTTGAGCGCCAGCGCGAAGCGCGACGGCAGCGGCAGATCCAGCAGCAGCTGCCCCGTCAGCGCCCCCGCCCGCCCCGCCCGCTCGATGCGCAATGGCTGCAAACGCAGCTGCGCGGGGGTGAGGGTCAAGGTGGCCGCAGCACTGGCCAGCGGCGTTTCACCGTGCGTTGCGGTGATCTGAAACGTGCCGCTCTGCACTGTGGATTGTGGCTGCGGGGTCGACGTTAACGCGAAGTCGACGCGGTCGATTTCGGCCACCGCCGCGTTCAGTTCGGCATAGCCGTTCAGCTGGAGCAACGGCTGAACAAAGGAGGCGCTGAGGTCGGCGTGCAAATGTCCAGCGCGGGTAACCAAATCGAGGTCAGTCAGAGTCAGGATTGCCTCCCGCCAGTGGGCGGCGACAGCGAAGCGCTCCACAACCAGTTCCGTGGCGGGGAGGATAAGGTGCAGCTGGTGCACTTCCAGAGCCTCGACGTCAACGGCAATGCGACGGCTCCAGTCCGACAGTTGCGGCCAGTAAAAGGCGGCGTCTTGCGGCGTCGGGTCGGTCTTCACCGGGGTGCGGAACCAGTCGATTGTCCCTTTGGTGACAGTCAGTTCCGTCACCTCAAGGTGGGCGCTCAGCAGCTCCCGCAGCTTCCAGCGCAGGGTCAGTTCGTCAAGTCGCAGCGACTGCTCGGCCTGGCGCAGCGTCAGTCCCGTCAGTCTCAACCGATCCCACAGCCGTCCCTCGACGGTGGTAATTGTCAACTCCGCTGCCGCACTGCGGGCAACGGCTCCGAGCAGCCAGCGCCCCCCCTGCGGCGTACCGAGGAGCCAGTATCCGGCGGCCACCGTGATGCTGAGCAGCAGCACCAGGACGGCGACGATGCGGTAACCGGTGCGGCGGCTCACCAGCCGAATCCAATGCTGAAGTGCAGCCGGTAAGAGACCTTCGGCTGCCCCACGGTGCGGGCCAGATCGAGCTTGATCGGTCCCACCGGGGTGTAACGACGCACCGCCAGTCCGGCACCATCATAACGCTCAAAATCTGCCCGCTGGTTAAAGGCGTTGCCGGTGTCGAAGAAAGCGGCGAGCGCCCAGTCTTCGTTGATATTGCGCTCCAGCTCCAGGCTGCCGATCAGCAGGTGGCGACCACCGATAACCTGACCGTTGGCGTCGGTGGGGCCGAGGCTCTGGTAGGCATAGCCACGCACGCTCCGGTCCCCCCCGGTGAAAAAGCGCAGCGACACGGGAATATCGTCGATCGTGCCGTTTTGCAGCGTTGCGGCCCCTTTCACGCGCCCGATCAGCTGGAATGACCAGGGGAGCCGCTGCACCGCGCTGGCGGAGACAATGGTTTGCAGCAGGGTGGTATCAGAGACGACCTTTTCATGCGCGCCGCGCACTTCGAGCTGATACTGATAGCCGCTGCTCGGGCGCAGTTCATCGTTGAGCTTCCGTCGCGACCAGCGGAAGCCCGGAATCAGCATCTGCGCCCGCGAGGTTCGCTTCCCTTCGAGAGCCGCGTCTTCCTGGGTCAGACGCAGAAAGAGCGCTCCCTGGTTGCCGTTTAAAAAGATTTTCTGCCGCTCGATTTCAGCGCTGTAGATGCGGTTTTCGTAGGTGTCCAGTTGGTCCCGTTCCGCACCGAGGTGCAGCGCGGTCTGGTTGTTTATGTTGTGTAAACCAGGGAGCACGTAGGAGGCTGTCAGTTGCTGGCGTTGCCTGGCGATCATCAGCTCGGTGGTCAGTTCATGGGCACGCTGCTGCACGTTGAGGTCGCGGTACTGAAGGGTGAAACGCGGGCCGGTATCGGTGCCGAAGCCGACCCCGGGACGAAGTTTGCGTCGCGCCGTCGGTTCGAGAATGATATCAACCGGAATCGGGTTAATTTCCTCCCCGCTCGTCAGCGGGGTGACGGTGACGGTGCGAAAGCGGTCAGAGTTGAGAAAATTGAGCTGGGTCTGGCCGGTGCGGGCATAGGAAAAGGGTTGACCGGGGTTAAACGCCAGATAGCGGCGCAAAAAGTTCCCCGGATAGTTCGGCGCACCGCTGATTGTCACCGCGCCGAAACGGAAGAGCGGACCGGTGTCGAGGGCCAGGTCGATCTCGGCCCGGTTGTTCGCCAGGTCGAGCAGAATCTGGTGACGAATGAAGGCCGCCCTGAGGTAGCCCAGATCGATACAGCGGGCCAGCAACGCACCTTTGGCGATTTCATAATAATCCTGGCGCAGGATCGCCCCCTCCTGAAGCGGGCGGAATTCGCGCAGCTTTTGTAGTGCAAGTTCATCTTCACCCGGCCCGGCGATGGTGATCGTTAGCGTCTTGATCCGCACCGGTTCTCCCGGCACGATCGCCACATTGAGGCGGGTTTTGTCGGAATCATTGAACGTCTCGGTCGAGGTTGTGGTTTGGGCGTGATAGTAGCCGTAAGGCTTGAGCGCTTCGCTGACCAGTGCGGGGACCTGTTGAACAAAACGCCGGAGCCAGCGCGGCTCGATGCGTCCCGACCGCGCCAGGAGCGGCGGCAGCACCAGCGCGGTGGTTACATTCTCTTCCAGCTCATCGGTCACTCCGCTAACCTGCAGCTGCAACGACGATTTCTGCTTCGCAGCGGCAGCCGGACTGATCACAAGGAGCAGACCGCAGGTGACCGTCAGGAGGATCTGTCCCGTCCGGGACAGCAGGTGATTATTCAAATGGTGCTCACTGTGGCTCGAGGACAAAGTCAAGGCATCCTGATTATAACAGAACCGGTTAACATTGCGGGATATGTTTTCTCGCCATCGCGGCAAGGGCATTAATGGTGCGGGTCATGACAGCAGGGGAGCACTGCCACCGTGACACGGGGCGATTGCCGGGTCGATGATCAGGTTGAAGGGGGTTGCCGGGTCACTCTGGTGCTGGTGAAGCGATTAGGGGAGGCGTACAACTTTGCATCTTCGGATTACGGCCCGGAAAATACTGTTTGAAGCTAATCAGAGGTGTTCGCTAACGTCGATGCCGACGATAAAGGGTTCAACTTCACCAGCAACCCGGCGACTCTCGGCACCGGCAAGATTCAGCAGCCGGTTATCGGTATATTTCACCCCGTGCGCATCGATCAGCAGCTTTAAATTGACCGAGTTCGGGTCCTTTTCACCGACTTTTATGACCAGCCCGATCGTATTATCATCAAGGCGCACCAGTGTCCCAACCGGGAAACGGCCCAGGGATGTGGTGAACATCTCGGTATATTCGGGGTGAAAAGCGGTCGATTTGAGTTCACGCAAGCGCTTTACGGCTTCACGTTGTGTCAGCGGTCGCTGGTAGGAGCGCAATGTCGTTAATGCATCATAGGTATCGGCAATGGCCGTCATATCGACCAGCCGTGACATCTTCCGGTCACGCGCAGCAGGCGGATACCCCTGGCGGTCGTAGCGCAAATGATGACCCAGGACAATATCGATTACCTGCGCAGGAACCTGGTCCATGGCCTGAACAATGGCCGCCCCTTCAGCGGGGTGCTCCATGATTTTTCCGAACTCCAGATCGGTCAGTTTTCCCGGTTTGGTAATGATGCCGATATCAATTTTCAACTTGCCCAGATCGTGCAACAACCCGCCTATACCGAGCAAGCGCAGTTCCTCTTCTGAAACACGGCAGGCTCGACCGACCGCCAGGGCCAGAACGCCGACATTGACCGAATGGGTAAAGGTGTAGTTGTCATAATCCTTGAGCATCGACAGGGCAAAGAGCGCGGAGGGGTCTTCAATGGTCAACTTGGCCATACTCTCGACCACGCCGATGATCTCGACGGTCGAGGGGATCGCGCCGAGACGCACATCCTGGAAGATATTGTCCATTACCTGCAACGCCCGTCCGTAGACTTCGCGCGGACTTTCCTTCTTGGCAACAGTGGTTGTTTCGGTACTGATCACCCGAATGTGGGTCAGCACCGGGGCAGCAACATCGCTATCCGCACGCTGCTGCACAAATATTTGTGTAAACTGCCGCAGCTCCTCAATGTCGACGCCACGCGAAAATTCAATTCTTTCGATTTTTCGTTCGCTTAACAGATGACCCATCTCTTCAGTCACCGCAGAAGGATCGACAAACAGGTGATCTTCGCAAAAAAGAGAGCCGTCAACATTGCCGATTCGCAACACGGGACGTGCAAAGAACAACCCCTCCAGCCCCTCCAGCAACGCTCCAAGTTGGCGCTGCACCGCTGGATGTTGGGCGGGATAGAGGCGCAATCCTTTTAAGCTGGCGACAAAACTTTGAATAATCTTGAGGTAGCTTTCAGTCATCAGTCGGTATTCTCTTGTTCAGTAATTTCAGGGCATGATGGGCCGCCTGAGCGACACTCTGGGTGCGGTCTGTGGTCGCCGATTCGAGTGCCTGACGCGCCGCATCACCCATGATGTCGCCAAGGCTGTGTGCCGCCGTCGCGCGCAATTCGTCAAGTTGTCCACGCTTCCAGAACCTTTTCATGGCGATGATCTCGCTTAATCGGGGGACCGCTGTCTCGGCACCGATTTCACCCAGCGCCCGAATGGCATCCCTGCTCAGTTCAAAATTTTTCAGCATGCTCGTGTCGTCTTCAAGCAGCCGCAGAATAGCGGGGATGGCTGCAGTACTGCGCATTGCGCCAAGCGACAGCATCGCTTGACGAATGAGATCAGCGTCCCCACCGGACAACGATTCAATCAGAATTGCTACGGCCTGATCACCACCGATGCGGGTCAGCGCACGCACCGCCTCACGACGCACCCGAACATCATCGTAGGTCAAGAGCGCGGCAAGATCTGGAACCGCGTCCTGAAGCCGCAACTCTGCCAGCACAATTGTTGCGTTGCGCACCACATACCAACGCTCGTCGTGCAGATATTCGTGCGCGATAGGTAATGCATTTTTTCCGAAGCGAGAAAGAAGTGCGGTCAGTATCCGGCGTGCGGAAGCATCTTCCGCGTCGACCAGCCGATGCATAACCCGAGGACCGATACGCGCTTTAAGAAAAATTGTGATTTTCTGGGCATACAGCTGAAGCTCCTCAGACAGACTCTTGTCGCAGACAGTATCGAGCAGATAATCAAATAAATCGTTGGCACAAAGGTCGCCAAGCACACTTTGCGCGACTTTGTGACGTTCTTCCGATAAGGTGTTTTCTCCCACCACCCGGCAGACCAGCGCCAGCGTCTGGAAGATCTCAGTGCGATATTCGGCGGTCAGGCTGTCACGAACGGCTGCCGGAATTTCACGCAACAAGGCACAATAGTGCTCATCATCCTGCGCACCACGCAGCGCCTGAAGAAGCTCGCACAGATAGTTCTTGTTAACCGGTTGTGGCTGGGCTGCTGCGGTCGCACCCGCTTCTGCTTCCTTGCCTTGGTCGGTGTTGTTGTCGAGCGTATGACCCCCCTCCACACCTCCACCTGCATCTGCGGGTGGCGACGCGTCGGCAATCGCTGGCTCGCCCGAAATGCTCCCGGTGGTTTCAGCCTGCGCCAATTCCTCACGCTTTGCGAGGATTTCCTCCATATCAATTTCATTGGTCCAGAGCGTCGTCACCCGTTCGCGATACAACACTTCCTGAATGCCCCCCCGAGCCTGAATGGTTGCCGGATCAAGCGCAAGACAGCGCACCAGCGTGAGGATATCCTCCACCTTGACATCAGCCTGGATCAGCAGGCGATTAATCCGCCGCGAGAAGAGCAGTGCGGCCATTTTTTTAACGGCCGGGTTTTCCGTCACCAGCGGCTTGTCGTCGAGCAGAATGACTTCACGACGGACGGTGAAGACAAAAGCATCCTCATCCGCGACCAGCGCCCGAAAAGCAATCATGGCCTCTTCCGTTGCAGCAGCAAGAGCCGGATGTCCCTCGGGATAGAAGCGTCCGGACTTGACCATCCGGTCAAGTCCCTTTAGCGCGTCTTCGAGAAGATGTTGTTTCTGTATTCCCATAGTAATAATTGTTCAGGTTTTTACCTTGTTGATAACATCCCGATATCAATTCAACATGCCTGATTGAAAATTCAGACAACGTTAAAGGTACTGCTTTCTGGATAAGATGTAAAGACCGTGGCAGCCGACGGCGGCGCTCGTCTCATTCATTGTCAATAATACAGAACCCTCGATCTGTGGCACCTTGCGCCGAAAGGGTATACATATCCTCCAACTCACGCCGAAAATGGTTGAAGACAACCTTGCGTTTGACCTTTAGTGTGGGGGTCACTTCCCCCTCGGCAGAGGCAAAGTCGCGCGCAATCAGTGTAAATCGCTTGATTCTCTGATAAGAGGGAAGCGCCTTCTGCAACTGGTCAATCCGCCGCCGGATCAGATCCAGAATGCGCGCGTGATTGACCATGTCGCAATGATTCAAATAGTTGATTTTTTTGTATTTTGCATAAGCTTCGAGATTATCGAAGTTGGGCACCAGAAGTGCCGTCAGGTAGGGTTTGCCGTCACCGTAGACCATGGCGTTGGCAAGATACTTGTCGCCCTTGAAGAGGTTTTCAAGAAACTGCGGGGCGATATTTTTTCCACCTGCGGTTACAATCAAATCTTTTTTTCGATCGGTAATCATCAAATAGCCGTCGTGATCCAGTACCCCGATATCACCGGTTGCCAGCCAACCATCGGCACCAAGGACTTCAGCTGTTTCCTCAGCTTTATTCCAGTAGCCGTGAAAAACGCCTGGACCGCGGACCATGATTTCGCCGTCGGCAGCAATCCGGACTTCGGTGCCGGAAATCGGCCGCCCCACCGTTCCGAGGCGTAGCGCCGTCGGCGTATTCACCGCGATGACCGGCGATGTTTCGGACAGCCCATACCCCTCATAAATCGGTACTCCGGCGGCAAGAAAAAATTCAGCAATCTCCGCCGCAAGCGGTGCACCACCGGAGACAAAAAACCGCAGCCGTCCGCCGAGGCGCTCATGAATCTTGCTGAAAACCGCCTGGCGGGCAAGCTTGACGCCAAGACTGAGCAGCCGCCCGGGCTGTTCTCCGGACAGTTTCAGCTGCACATACCGTTTACAGGCATGCAAAGCACCGAAAAAGATCTGTTTACGCAACCAGGAACCGGACAAAACCTGATCCAGTATCCGGGCATACATTTTTTCATAGAGGCGTGGAACACTGACAACAATGGTCGGTTTCACTTCGGCCATATTGGCGGGGACCGTGTCAATACTCTCGGCATAACTGATCACCGCGCCCTGAATCAGCATCAGATAGTAACCGGCCATTCTTTCGAACACATGTGACAGCGGCAGGAAGGAGAGGCATTCATCCTCTTCTCCGATCGCAAACGCTTCGATACTGGCATCGATGTTCGATAAAAAGTTGGCGTGACTCAGCAGTACACCTTTTGGCGTTCCGGTCGTCCCCGAAGTGTAGATCAATGTTGCAATATCGTCACCTCGTCCTGCTGTCAACCGCTCTGTAAAAAGCTCCGCCGAACCATTCTCCGCGCTACGGAGAAATTCATCAAGGGTGACAAAGAGAGGGTGGTCAACCGCTCCGTCGAGCATCACCACCTGGCGGAGTTGAGGCAAGGTGGCAAGGTGATCGATCAACTCCACACCGAGTTCCGGCGAGTAGAGAAACAGGAGGCGACTGGCGGAATCGTGCAGGATGTAACGTAAGGTTGCCTCATCCTCGGTGTGATAAACCGGAGCAGTGCGGGCACCACAGGCCATGGTGGCCAGATCGACATAGGCCCACTGCGGACAGTTCGGAGACATAATCGCGACCCCGTCACCCGGTTCAATGCCGCAATTCAGCACCCCTCGGCCATACAACCGTACCTCGCGGGCCATCTCAAACCACGATATTGATCGATACGTTCCTTCCCGTTTGCGGCGCAAAGCGGTTCGTTCACCGCGTTCTGTCGCGAGCGTGAAAAATATCTGGGAAATCGTCCGGGCCATGGCAACCTCCTGTGATAAACTCGACAGACAGTACTGCTGCTGACCAGTCCCCTGTAACCCATAGGATTTCGAGGGATTGCACAGGGCTTTGACGTGTCAGCAAGGCGCGATTTCTGTTGCCTAGCCATCGCTAAGCAGCTGGAATCGGAACGTAGCTGACGCGGCAAAGAACAAGCAAGATGCGAAAGATTATGGGTGACAGGCTGCCAGTATATCAAAATTGAAAAATTCGTTGACAAATAATGCCCGATCAGAAAAGGTCTCACTAACCCTTCACCAAAGGATTTTGATCATGGTCCTCGGTATCACCGGCAGTATCGCCTCCGGTAAAAGTTATGTCTCCGCTATTTTTAAAGAATTCGGTGTGCCGGTAGTCAGTGCTGATGATCTGGCACGCGCCGTTGTTGAACCGGGACGACCGACCCTGCAGGCGTTGCGTCAGCGCTTCGGTGAAGCCATCATCACCACGCATGGCGAACTTGACCGCGCACGACTGGCTGAGATCATCTTTGCCGACCACGCAGCACGCCGCGATCTGAACCAGATCATTCATCCCGCAATCGCCGCGCTGGCGGAATTGACCTTGCAACAATTGAAAAACGCCGGCAAACGGTTGATTGTCTACGAAGCCCCGTTGCTCTTTGAAGCTGGCGCGGAAAATCGCGTCGATGCTGTTCTCATGGTCAGCATCGACCCTGAACTGCAGCGCCGCCGGCTAGCTCGTCGTGACGGTATTGATAACGCTGCGGTTACGGCCCGGATTGCGGCGCAGATGCCGCAGGAGGAAAAGGTGGCACGGGCCGATTATGTGATCGATAATTCCGGATCACGCGCTAAAACCCGTGCTCAGGTCAGCGCGCTTTATCATCAACTCACCGTCACTTGTCAGCTTCCTGGCGATTAAAAAATTCAGCGATGCGGCGCAACGTTTCGCCCTGCACCGGGCTCTCCGGAGCACACAAGACATGCGTCGCTTCCTGGCCGAATTGATAACAGGTCTTGTCTGGCGCGCCCAACCGGTTAAACAGGGTTCGCGTACTGCCGACATCAATCGTTCGATCCCCGCCCCCGCCAAGGATCAACGTCGGAGTTTTCATCTTTGGCAGTTCCGTCTTGATCTGTGCCACCAGACGGTTCAGCTGGGCGACTCCCGCCAACGGTCGACGAGGGTAATAATAGGGCGCCGCCGTTGACGCATGATTGACGCGTTGGTAGGGAATGAAGCGGTGCAACCAGTCGGCCCAGGGTGCCAGCTGGTGCCGCAGTCGCAAATAGGGGGAAATCAGCGTCAACCCGACATAGCGATCAGTCAACGACCTGTGCAGCAAAAGGAGTGCGCCGGTACTGACTCCGACGGCAAAGACCTGGCGATAATTTTCTGCCAGCAGCCGATAGCCAACGGCCACATCATTTCGCCACTCCTGCCAGCGCCGCGTCGCCAGATCTTCAGGACAAGTGCCATGACCGGCGAGGCGTACGGCCAGTGACGCAAAGCCGACAGTCTGTAAATACTCGGCGACCGGAAGCATCTCCCACGGACTCGCGGTGAAGCCATGAACCAGCAACACGGCCCGCTCCGTCGGCTCTTCAGGCGTCAGTAAAAAAGGTCGATTGGCAACATTGTCGACTCCGGCCTGCATCGCTTCAGCGCGCATCACCGCGACAGCATCAAGCACCTTCATCTTGCCTGGTGCCCCCCTTAACGCAACAGGCCCACCATCAGAAAAGGCGGGCCTGTGAACCGATAACCTGCTGAAAAGTTTACTTATTATAGCCAAGTCGCGTCGACATATCTTCGGCTGCACCAAGCACCAGCGGCACCATCTCTTGCGTGATCCGCTCATCACTAAGCCGCATCGACGGACCTGAAATGCTGATCGCGCCGACAATCCGGCGCGTATAGTCTCTGATCGGGGCGGCAACACAACGGACCCCCGGGTCGAGCTCTTCATCATCGATCGCGTAGCCCTGCTCCTGAACCTTGCGCAATTCTTTTTTCAGTGCGTCCAACGACGTAATTGTCTGCGGAGTATAGGCTTTAAGCTCGGTCGGCAAGGTCGCTTCGAGTTCTTCATCCGAGAGATAGGCAAGGTGTGCCTTACCCGACGCGGTACAGTATGATTGCAGGCGCGAACCGACGCGCGACACCACGCGCACGGTCAGGTTGGTTTCAACCACATCAAGGTAGACAACATACCCCTCTTTAAAGATTGCCACGTAGGCTGTTTCATTACATTCGCCGACAATCCCGTCAAGAATTGGTTTTGCCTGGCGGAGCAAGCCCATTTGCTTGATGAAGGTTTGGCCGAGTTCGAGCGACTTGAGCCCCAGGCGATAGTTTTCCGTCGCCCGGTTCTGCTCAATATAGCCGCGCGATTCCAGTGTCGCAAGGAGCCGAAAAACATTATTTTTGTGTAATTTCAAGCGCTTGCTAAGTTCGGTCACCCCCAGTTCATCAACCTCCTCGTGGAACTGCTCCAAAAGATCGAGGGCATGAGAAACCGCCTGAATGATATATTCGGATTTTTCTTTTTTTGCCATGGCAATATCACCTTCTTTGTATTCGCGAAATTACAGTAATTTATCGTCCTATGATAAGAGTTCATCTACGCATGTCAAGAAGAATGGGAATTAATGCGAAATATGTATAGCCGCGACCCCTCGTCGCAGCACATAAACGCCATTTTTAAAATGCCCTTAGCGGATAATAAAATGTTGTTCTATAAATGTCAACAGAGATTGGAAAATTTTGTATATTTTATGTTTTGACGACCGCTTGACAGCTCTTCAAGGTTCCGTTAGATTGAACCTGGCAGATCATTCTGGAGCACGTTACATGCTGAATATTGGGAAAAATATCCTGGTGGCGATCGACGGTTCACCTCAATCGGACAAGGCCGCCGAAGAAGCCGTTCGCCTGGGGATAAGCAATTCGACATCCAGTTTCAAAAGCAAGGTATTTGCCATTCTGATCCTCTCCGGTGATCACAACCCATCATTTACCGATTTTTTCCCCAAACCACTCGCTACCGAACTGCCCGACTGGGAAGCAAAACGCCAACGCATCTTTTACGTTGTCGAAAAAGCCGCCCGCGAATCGGGCACGCCTCTTGAGTGTGTGGTACGCTACGGTGACGCGGCTGAAGAAATCATGCTTTTTGCCGAAAACAACAATATTAATGTGATCGTGATCGGCTCCTCAGGTGTCGGTCGGGTCAAGCGCACGTTGCTCGGCAGCGTGTCAACGAAAATCGCCCTCCACTCTCGTCATTCCGTCTATATCGTGCGTTAGTTTATCCCACCGCGCATTGCCCCGGGAGGCGCGTCTCCTGGCAGAGATAGGTGTAGACTTCTGCCAGCGCCGCACGAATTCCCGCTTCGTCTTCAGGAAGTTCATAGGGCGACAATTCGAGCGTAATTGTCTCATCATAGCCGGTTTCGCTGAGATGGTTCAGAAACCGTGTCAGAGGCAATATCCCGCGTCCCGGCAGCAGATGTTCGCGCCCGTAGCCATAATCAGAGAAGTGAATGTTGCGCATTTTTGTGGAGTTGTAAAAGAGGTGAAAATCGTGCAGGAAATTGGCATTGGTCGAGCCCATGTGGGCCGTGTCAAAAGTCAAAAAAAGGTTATGGGCGCGCATGAAATCGATCAGGTGGGTCGTTTGTGAAAATACGTAGGGATTGATTTTGAGCGCTGGTTGGCGCGGCATATTTTCGATGGTGATCACGACGTCACCACCGCCAATCTCCGCCTGAAAATCGCTTATTTTCATCACCCAGCGCCAGAACTTCAGCTCCAGCCCAAGCCAGCAGGGGGGGTGGAAATTGACCAGCGGAATGCCGGTGGCCTGTGCCAGATCGACAGTTTTATACAATTGCCGAACCTTGTCCCCCCAACCATCGATCTGAAAAAATGGTGCATGCAACGCCATCACCGGCAGAATCTGTTGCAGGTCACGCACCATTCCCGCGTTGTCGGCAAAGCGAAAATCATGATTGACGATGATTTCAATGCCGTCAAAACCGGTATCACGAGCAATTTCAAATGTTTTTGCCAGCGGCAGAGTATGTAACGTCCCCGCTGACATGACCAGTTTCATCTGAAATAAAACGCTTTTCTATTAATTTTGGAGGTTGGGCTCATCAGAAAAATGGTACACTCAGGGCTGATGAACTTTTTCAATCAAAAAGCGGGTGATTCGTTCCGGTGGTGCCGGTGTCACCAGTGAAACCCCGACCATAACCAGCGCAACGACCGGTGCGCCGATAAAGGCTGAAGAGGTCGGTGGCAAAAATCTGGACAGCTCTGGCGACCACCAGGCCAACAGCAGGCTGCCGATGGTGATGGCGATGCCACTCAGCATCCCGGCAATCGCGCCGTATTTGTTGGCGCGACTCCACCAGATCCCCAACAGAAAGACCGGAAAGAGCGTATTCCCCGCCAGCGCAAAAGCCACCGCAGTAATCTCGGCGATCAGTCCCGGCGGGTTGATCGCCAGCACCACCACCAGTGCTGCCAGGAGCAGCGTTGTCATGCGAGCAACCTTCATCTGCTGCTGCTGCGAGGCATCCGGCTTGAGCAGACGAAAATAAATATCGTAGGCAAATGCCCCCGCACCGTTGATCAGCAATCCAACCACGGTCGAGATTGCTGCGATAACACCGCCAACCGCCAGCATGGCGACGGCCCAGACCGGGATTCCGGCGCGCTCTGCGGCCAGAATAACAACCAGATCCGCAGGTTGTGCTGCCCCCAGACCATCACGGAGTTCCATGATCTTGGCAAAAACGGCGTAGGCCGGTGCACTCCAGTACAACAGGCCGATGAAGAATATCCCCCACACGACACTCCAGCGCGCATCGCGAAGATTCGGCACCGTATAGAAGCGGGTGAGTACATGCGGCAATCCGGCAGTTCCAACCATCAGCGTGAAACAAAGAGCAATCCACTCATAGACAGAGGCGTACTTCCAGGGTGCCATCCAGTCCCCTTGCCCCCCCTGACCCAGATCGCGGAGAGCCTCTCCGTAACCGATCTGCGGCAATAGCCAGAAATAGTCGAGATAGTAGGCGATAATCATCAACGGCAGCAGGAAAAAAATGATCAGTACAGCGTAGTGCATACGCTGTTTGCGCCGCGCACCCAACGCCCCGGCGATGGTCAGATAGCTCAACGTAACCGCCACGCCGAGTACCAGCGAGGTCGTGTAGTCAAAACCGAACATCCAGGCAAAGACCAGCCCCAGACCTTTGTATTGCGCGGTGCAATAAACCAGGGTGATCAGAATCGCAATAATCGCCGCGATCAGACGCGCGTAAGGTGAATCGTAACGCGCTTCGACAAATTCCGGCGCGGTATATTTACCGAACCGCCGAATCTGATTCCCCATCAGAACCAGCAACAACACGTAACCGCCGGTCCAGCCGACCACGTAGGCCATCCCCAGATAGCCCTTGAGGTAAAAGACCCCGGCGATACCGAGGAAGGAAGCAGCACTCATCCAGTTTGATGCAATCGCGGCACCGATTCCGGCGCGACCGGCGGTGGCACCGGAGACCCAATAATATTCGTCATTTCTGGCACGACTGACCAGGCCACCAAGGAGTGAACATCCCAGAACGGCAAGCAGAATCAGCAGCGCGATCGGTTTGAAAGCAAAGTCGGGCATTAGTGCACCATTCAGCGTCGCCGCCCCCGGCGGCGAGCAGTTAACATATCCATCAGCGCATTGAACAGAAAACAGATCAGGATAAAGAAGAGGATGACCCCCTGACCGGAGACCAGGAAATGGAGGGGGAACCCCCAGACATTCCCCTCGGTCAGGAAGCTTTCACCCAACAGGTTATGCTGTGAGTCAGCCAGCAATAACGGAAAACCGAAGGAGCCCAACAGCCAGGCAGCGAGCATGATTTTGATCAGCCGTACCTCGTGTCGCATGAAGCCCGCTTGTGGCAAAAAGAAATTAACCCGGTTATTGTCACCTTTATTTGCCGGTTCAGTCGTCATTCACATTCCTTCCAGTTGGGCCGAAGCAGGGAAGCTTCACCTGTACCGGGAGATTATGGCAGAAAATAAAATATTTTTCATCTCTCAACTGATTTTCATCAGTTCGCGCAACAGACTGGTTGCGAACGACCCTTTGGGTAACATAAAACGAACCCGCAACCCTTCAGCTTCAAGGGTGTAGCCGATCGCATTGACCGGTACCCGCAGCGGGCGACGCTCCCCGGCCATCCCCAGCCCCTGCTCCAGACGAAACGCTTCCAGCGTCAGGCCACTGGCATCGAGTACGGCAGTTTCGCGGCGCCCGGCTTCCTCCTCGGCAAGCATCACTTTGTGACCAAAGAGTGGGGCGGTGGGGCTGATCTCGAACGCATCCGCGCGGGCCTGTTCGGCGGTCAGGTCAGTCACTCTGAAACAAGCACCGTTGGCATGCTTGCAGGCGATGTCACCGGGGAGCAACTGTCCCGGATCGGGGAGGCGAGCAGTGAGCAATCGATCGAACAACTCCGCTTGACAGGCGGAAAGATAAAGGCGCAACAGCTTCGCGGGCAAGTGTAACAACGCTTTTTTCGCGGTCACCCCTTTGCTCATCTCGCGTAACAGCATGCATTCATGATTCATGCGTCGCGGCATCAGTGGCAGTGCCGCCGCCGGACCACCATCACGAAACGCCTGGGCTGCAACGCGCCAGTCCTCGGTACGGATCAGCTCCGGGTTGCCAATGATTTCCTGCACCGCTGCGTCAAAATCGCCCCCCAGAATAGCGCGCCCGATGCGGTGAGAATTCCCCAGAATACCGTAGCGTTGCTCCCCGAAAAGGTTCGGAACGCCGCTGTGCTCCAGTTGCTTGAAAATTTTTTCGGCACTGCTAACAGCGTCGTCGGCAACGCCTCGAATGAGAATTTCAAAACGATTGCCCGCCAGATGACCGAGCCGCAGCTTGTTGCCATGAAGTCCGGTTTCCAGCACCTTCACTCCGGGTAAATCGAGTTCGGTGATGCGCGGCGCGGTGGCAGCGGGGAGCGACAACCACTGGCGGGTCGTGGCGCGAGCGTCCTTCATCCCGGCGTAGCCGATCTCCCGTTCACTGATGCGACAGGTCCGCGCCAGCTTGCGCACCAGATCGAACGTCGTCATGCCGGTCTTTTCGACCCACAGGTAAAGATGCTCCCCGGCACCGCACGGACGATAGAGCGCTACCTCTTCGACACAAAAATCGGTGGCCGTTTCCTTGATCGTACCACCGATCCCCGCCACACCGACGGTCAGGTACTCAGGCATTGGCGGCCTTTCCCCAGCGGATCCGGAAGCCCTGAACAATCTCGGGTAATTCATCGACACGGATCTTGAAGTCGGCAACACGTTGATAATGGAAATAGTAAATCGGCTGCCCCTGATCGAGAAAACGCCGCATGTATTTTGAAGACGGATAGCCGGGCAGTTGATAGGAAAACGAGGTCGGTTGACGGTTTCTGTAGCCGGGATGAAAAGGCAGAATTTCCGCAACATCCGCGGCGTAATCGGTAAAGTCGGTAGCGAAGAAGAATTCGCCATGCGGATGCAGATAATAGAGCAGCAGCCGCAAAAAATCACCGTTGACCAGACGCCGATAGCGGTGACGTTTCTTTGGCCAGGGATCAGGACAATTGACATAGACCGCTGCCAGTGAGTCAGCCGCACAAAAACGGTTAAGCAGATAGCGCGCCTCCATGCGCAGGACGCGCACGTTATCAAGCCCCGCTGCATCGATTTTGGCGCAGGTCTTGTAGCACCCTTTATTGTAGATGTCGATCGCCAGGTAGTTCCGGTGCGGCTGTTGCCGTGCCAGGTCGACGATGAAGTGACCGGTCCCGCAGCCGATTTCAAGGACCAGCGGCTGCTCTACCGGAAAAAGTTCCGCAACCCCGGCAGTCGCCGCAAGTTGTTGTTCACAGACAAATGACGGTGAGTTGATTTCAATGACTCTCTGGGTCATAAGAGATACTCCAACATACTGATTCAGCACCAAAAAATTGTAACACTAGCATGTACAGCGTGGGGTGGCAAGAACGAAGCCAACTGACCGCAGCCGGACGGACCGGAAAGTTACGCGTTTACATTGTAACGATAATTGTTTATAATTCGTGGAATTATGAATGTAATTGATCGGAAAATACCGCCAGTCATCAGCTGCGGTGAAAAGTTTCACGCCCTCCTTGCCGCATTTCTTACGCCACCTTAACGTCTGGCAAAGTTGAACGAGCAAGACATCTGTTCACCACCGTTTTCAATTTTATCCTGCATAATCCGAAAGCCTCTACAGAGTTTAAGAAAAACGTCACAAAGTCGTCGATCAGCCGGACGATTTTGAATGTTGTTTATATCACGCCCAACTGATTGCGGGGCGTGATGAAGGTTTCGTAACAGAAGTAACAGGGCTCTTATCCCCGTGCCTTGAGGAGTTTTATACCATTGGGAATCGAAATTTTTGAACTTTCTGAAAGCGTACCAGCACCAGATTGTGAGGCGGCTGATGGCAAAGTATTGGCCGCCGCGACATGGGGAAAAATTGAAACTTTCTTCAGCCATGTGCAAGAGACCGGTATCGAACTCCAGCGTTATGGCCTCGACAGTACCCCCCTGGCTTTTGCAGCACATCCTGGAGTTGCTGAGCGTTTGCATGTCAAGAGAAACGGGGTGCTTCCGGCAGTATATATCGACGGCAAACTGACAGGGCAGGGGTGGTCGCTGCGGGTTGCTGCCTTGAAAAGGGCTCGTGTTGCCCGGGGATAAGGGTTTGATCCGCGCGCTGAGTCGCAGGCCCGTGAAAGTGAACATGGATCGAGTCACCCCCCAAGCAGCGGAGCAAGGCTATGGATATTTTTCTTTCCTGCAGGCTCACCCGCAAATTCTGATCTTCGGTGTGCTCCTGACCTTCTTTTCCAGTTTCGGTCAGACCTTTCTGATCTCGATCTTTGTGCCGCAGTTTCTGGACGTCTTCGCCCTTGACACAGCACAATTTGGAGCGCTTTATGCCGCAGCAACCATCACTTCGGCCGCAAGCCTTCCCTGGTTCGGTCGTCTTCTCGACCGGGTCCCGCTGCGGCGTTTCAGTTTAGCCGCTGGATGGGGTCTCGTGCTGGCATGCCTGGCTATGGCGCTGACACCGAATGTCGGATTTTTGTTTGTCGCCCTGCTTGGACTGCGGCTGGCCGGGCAAGGGCTGCTCAGCCTGACCGCCTCGATTACCATGGCGCGGGTCTTCGAGAAGGGGCGCGGCCGGGCCTTAAGTCTCTCCGGGCTCGGCTATCCCCTGGGCGAAGGACTGCTCCCGTTAGGAGTCGTGCTGCTGGCTCAAAGTGTGGGCTGGCGTCAGAGCTGGGCGATTCTCGGTGGTATCATCGCACTGGTGCTGCTGCCGACCATGTCTTTTCTGCTCCGGGGTGAGAGCCAGAAAAACCCCGAAGCGCCAGCAGCACAGGTGCCACCTGCACCTCGCAGGTTTGCGCTGTTCCGTGACGGTCGATTTTATGCGCTATTGCCGAGCACAATTTTCCTGCCGCTGGTCCTGACTGCCTTGTTCCTTTATCAGATCCCCCTGGCCGAGGCGTATGGCTGGTCCGTCACAACCATGGCAACGGCTTTCATCGGCTTTGCCACGGCGCGCATGGCCGGATCGCTGCTGATCGGCCCGTGGATCGACCGTTGTGGTGCACAAAACCTGTTCCCCTTGACTCTGGTGCCGGTCTGCACGGGCCTGCTCGCTATGAGTCTGGGATCGAACCCCTGGGGTGCCCTGGTTTACTTGACCCTGGCCGGTGTCAGTCAGGGGATCAACGGGCCGACGATGACGGCGTTGTGGGCGGAAGTTTATGGCGTCGAATCATTGGGAGCCACCAAGGGGATGGTGGCGACGATCGGTGTTTTTGCCACGGCCCTGGGGCCGGTGGTAGTCGGCGGGCTGCTCAAGGTCGGCGTGCCCTTTACGGTGATCGTGCCCGGATGTACCGTGCTGGGACTTATGGCGGTGGTCACGGGACTGCTGGTCCGCTGCCGTCTCGGCCAGACGGCCACGGCAGTGCTGGCTTGAAGTACTTTCTGAACAATGGAGTTGTAACGATGGACAAGACAGAAGAGTGTAAGAATCTGGATGTGGAGTTTTTCCAACAGCTTCTTTTGAAGAGGTTCGGTGCTTTACGGCAGTTGAAGAGTTCGGGACAGGTCAAATCCGAAGAAGAACGCATCGAAGTTGCCTTAAGCCGCATCAGATGGGGCAATTACAAAAGATGCATGGATTGTAGTGAGGAGATTGACGACGAACGTCTGCTGGTCGATCCAACGACCTTAGTCTGCCTGAAATGTTCGACGACAAAGACGACATGACTATCATCGGATTTTACTTCTCCCTTCGCCGCCCCCGCGTAACGGCGGTGTCCACCTTTGCGAAGCGGGGCAGCCAGAAAAACAGGAGATTTTTCAGCCATGCGCGATGATTTGGATTTAAATGTGTTTAAAATTCTTCTGGAGAAACGTCTCGCCGAAATCATGGCAGGGCGCGAGGCACAGCAGAGAGAAGGTGCGCCGGTGGAACTCGACCAGACCAAGGTGGGTCGCCTTTCGCGCATGGATGCCATGCAGCAGCAGGCCATGGCCCAGGCCTCGTCCCGTCGCACCGAGGTGGAACTGCAACGCATCCGGACGGCCGTCAACCGGCTGCGCAGCGGCGACTATGGGTACTGCGTCAAATGCGACGAGGAGATTGCCGAAAAGCGACTGAAGGTCGACCCGGCGACCCTGGTCTGCATCGAATGCGCACGCGCGGCAGAGGGAAAGGCTGGCAGATGAAAACCACCGATACCCAGGCCTTGAACCACCACGACCCGGAAAGTGAAGAGCGTCTGCGTCTCGACGATGTGCAACGCCGACTGCACCGAACGGTGCAAGGCATCGAGGAACGCCTGGCGCGCTACCAAAAGGATATCCAGGAGCAGAAAACCTATCTATGGGAGAACAAGGCGGGCATGGATCACGTCGAGAAGGTCACGACGCGCCAGGCGATCGAGCAGATGCTGATGACCGGCGAGTCGCTCGCAGCGCAAAAGCAGCGTCTGCTCAAACTCGCTCGTTCGCCGTATTTCGGTCGCTTCGATTTTGTTCGGAACGATCAAGACGCGCCCGAAGCCTTCTATATCGGTGTTCACCATTACCACGACGAGCAGCACAAGGAGCACCTGGTCTACGACTGGCGGGCGCCGATCGCGTCCCTGTTCTACGATTACGAGACCGGTGCGGCCGCCTATGAATCACCGGCCGGGAAGGTCCGTGGCGCGATCATGCTCAAACGCCAGTTCCGGATTCGCGACGGCGAAATGGAGCTCATGCTGGAGAGCGGGCTCAACATCGTCGACGATGTGCTGCAGCAGGAACTCGCCCGCGCCTCTGACGACGGCATGAAGAATATCGTTGCCACCATCCAGCGCGACCAGAACGCCATCATCCGTGACGATCAGGCCCCGACCCTGATCATCCAGGGGGTCGCCGGTTCCGGCAAAACCTCCATCGCTCTGCACCGGATCGCGTTTCTCTTGTACCGGTTCAAAGAGACCTTGAGCTCGAAAGACATCCTGATCATCTCGCCGAACCGGGTCTTTGCCAGCTACATTGCCAACGTGCTGCCCGAACTGGGCGAGGAGTCAGTGGCCGAGATCGGCATGGAAAGGCTTGCTGACGAACTGCTGGAGTACAAAATCCGCTTTCAGAGTTTTTTCGAGCAGACCGCCCTGCTGCTGGAGTCAGCGGACGAAGCGATGCGCGAACGCATTGTCTTCAAGTCCTCAACCAATTTTCTCAAACAGCTTGATGCCTACGCCGAGCACGTGGAAGCAACCCGGTTCGTGGCCGAGGACGTCACTCTCTGCAGCCGTCTGGTGCCGGGCTGGTTTCTCGCCGAAACCTTCGCCAGGTATCGCGGCAAGAGTCCGGCTGAGCGCATCACCCATGTGGTTCAGACGGTCGATGTCAAGATGGCTGCGACCTACCATTACAACATGGATGCCGAAGACCGGCGCATTCTGCGCGCCGCCCTGAAGACGATGCACCGGACCAGCACCCTGCGCAAGACGTATCAGGAGTTTTATACCTGGCTCGGTCGGCCGGAACTGTTCAAGCCGGCCAAGGGGAGCAAGCTGGAGTACGCCGATGTCTTTCCACTTATCCACCTCAAGTTGCGCCTGGAGGGGGTCGACAATCCCTACCGGGCGGTCAAGCACCTGCTCATCGACGAGATGCAGGACTACACGCCGGTGCAGTATGCGCTACTCGCGCGCCTGTTTGCCTGCCGCAAGACGATTCTCGGCGACGTGGCTCAGGCGGTGAATCCCTACAGCGCCTCACGGGCCGAGGAGATCTGCAAGCCTTTCTCCGGCGCGAACTATATGACCCTGACCCGTAGCTACCGTTCGACCCTGCCGATCATGCGGTTCGCGCAGAGCATCTGTCCCAACCCCGACCTGATACCGATGGAACGCCCTGGCGAAGAGCCACAGGTCTTGAGTTGTCGCAGCCGTGCCGAAGAGATCGGACAGATTTGCCGACTGGCGGCTGAATTTCTTGATTCGGCGCACAACAGCCTGGGGATCATCTGCAAGACGCAGAAACAGGCGGAAAAGATCGCCGCAGCCCTGCATAAAGACGGTATCGCGGTGCGACTGCTGGATGCCGCCAGTGCGGTTTTTTCCACCGGCATCACCGTCTGCAGCGCCCACATGGCCAAGGGGCTGGAATTTGATCGGGTGATCGTACCCGAGACCAACGCCGCCAATTATCACACCGCCATGGATCGCAATCTGCTTTACGTGGCCTGTACCCGCACCATGCACCGGCTGATGCTGACCCACTCAGGCGAACCTTCGCCTTTCCTGCCAGGCTAAGCGCAACATCCCCGCTCGAAGTCCTTGCCCACACCGATAGTCAAAGGGAAACCAAAAAACAGCAAAGAGCTTTTTTGCGCTATTCGGCGCGGAAACCAACCACGATGAAAGGTTCAAGGCACATGGCAAAACTTGGATTGAATGTTGATCATATAGCCACCGTTCGTCAGGCGCGCGGCGGCGTGGAGCCTGATCCGGTGATGGCGGCGGCGATCGGTGAATTGGCCGGGGTCGACGGAATCACGATCCACCTGAGAGAGGATCGCCGTCACATCCAGGATCGAGACTTGGAAATTCTGCGCCGGACGGTCAAGACCCGGCTCAATTTGGAGATGGCCGCTACGGAAGAAATGGTCGGTATCGCCCTTATGACCAAGCCGGAGCAGGTCACGCTGGTGCCGGAGAAACGCCAGGAACTGACCACAGAAGGTGGTCTGGATGTGATCTTCAACCGCGGCACCGTGACGTCGGTGGTCAAGACGTTGCGGGAAAAAGGTGTCGTCGTCAGCCTGTTCGTCGATCCCGACCCCGAACAGATCAAGGTCGCCAAGAAGAGTGGAGCCGACTGCATCGAAATTCACACAGGAACCTACGCTAACGCCTCTGGCTGGCATGATCGGATGGAGGAACTCGGGAAGATCGATGCGGCGATTAAATTCGCTAAGAAGCTGGGTCTTGGCGTTAACGCCGGGCACGGGCTTGATTATGTCAACATTCAGGCCCTGGCCGCGTTGGGAGGTGTCGAGGAATACAACATCGGGCACTCCATCATCGCTCGCGCCATGCTGGTGGGCCTCGACCGCGCCGTCAGAGACATGGTGGCGTTGATCCGTACCCGCATATGATCAGCCGGGCGCTTGCGATTTTACAACGACAGTTAAGAAAAGTAAAACACCATACCGAAGGCCAGAGCTGATCGAAGCGTCATGGCCGCAAGGGGTCGCTTCTCCTGGCTCGGTTCACTTAGGAGCTGCCGTCGAAACCGGCGCTCGATGACGACCATTAGCAATCCGCCGATCGCCAGGGTGGCAATGACCGGACCAATCCCGAACAGCGTTGACTTGATCCAGCTTCCGGCCAGCACACCGATGATGGCCGGCGGCAGAAAACCCACCAGCAGGAAACGACGCCCCTCGCTGTCCTGCCCGCGCAAACCCCGCAACATCGGCCGGATATGGGTGATGTCAATACCGATGACCGCCAGTAGCGCCGCAGACTGGATGGCAATTTCAAAAGCATCAACGCCAGCTTTAGTGGCAGGGTTCCGATGCCAGTTCAGCCATTCTGAAACAGGATCACATGTCCAATCGAGGAAACCGGCAGGAACTCAGTGAGGCCTTCAACCATGCCGAGAATGATGGCATCAAGCCATGGAATCAAAGGGTCGATCTGCTGATCTCTTGCTGCAGAATTCTATAAATACTCACGTCTACCGTACCGCGCGAGAGCTTCCGATTTGCATCAACGAAAAGGTCGCCATCTGTGTCGAACTGCCATGGCGGGAGTCGAATGCGCCGATATCCTCAAACACGACCTGGTAACCGTTGCGCCGTGCCACGCCAGCGGCCCAACGTCTGAATTTATCCCGGGTCCATTCAAAACGATGATCCGGGTGGCGGAGAACGCCGTCCGGAATGCCGTGCAGCACATTGTACTCGCGATTAGGCGTGGTGACGATGACCGTCTTCGGCCGATATCCGGCGAAAACCGCCGTCTCGACTGCCGACAGGCGTTGCGGCGCAACATGTTCGATGGTCTCGACCAGGACTGCTGCATCAAACCCGCAAAAATTCTCGTCCAAAGATGTGTAGGACGCAAGAAACAGGGACATCTTGCGGTCGGCGAACCCCTCATCATGGAAGGCGAGTCGGGCTCGCGCCTCGGCCAGAGCCTCCTGCGATGTGTCGATGCCGACAATGGTCGTGAACTGTTTTTCTGCGGCCAGGCGCATCAGTAATTCGCCTGGCCCGCAACCAAGATCGAGGACGCTCAGAACGTTGCACGCCAACAGCGTTTGTACCACCTTGTCCAAACGCTCCTCATGCAGGTCCGTCGTCTGCTCGGGCTGCCAGCAGAGAGTATTTTTTCTCAACATGAATGCGTCACTTAGTCGTGCTCACGGGTTTTCAGGAAAATGATTTCCGGCCACTGTTCGGTCACGAACCCCAACCGCCATTCGCTGGACGCCAGATAGGTCAGATTCCCTTCCGCGTCATGCGCCAGATTGGCCTGGTTGGCCTTCTCGAAGGCGGCCAGTCGTTTCGGGTCAGGGTGGCTGATGATGCCGAAGGTACGGCGGCGCTGAATTTCTGTTAATGGTTGGCTTTCCATGTCTTTCCTTTGTTGGTGCCAAAGCCGCCTGAAACATCGTGGCCCCTGCGCTCATCCGGGGCGATAAGAACACGGGCAAAGAAAGTGAGATCTGGACTGAATCGTCAACACGGCCCAGAGCGGAGGCGACGGACAATGAATACTCATGCAACCTTCAGCCCCTCGCAGTAGCGCCGCAAAACCATAAGGCGTCAGGATTGTGCGTCGTGGGTACGGGTGGCCCGGGGAATTAAGGCGGCGGGATTTTTACGCTGGTGATCAAAGTACGCGATGGTTTGGCGGATAAATTGGGCATGGCTCTTCCTGATGATTGATTGCTGCAGAAAAGTAACACGACCATCCGAAAAGTGCAACTCTCGGGGTTCCTCAGACCGAAGCCGGGCGGTCACGGGGATTGTTAATCCACGTCATGCTCCAGAGCCAGATATACATACGGCATCTGAAAATAATCAAAAAAACGCGTTGCGCAATAGGGGCGCAGCAGGCGGGTCAGATTTATGCCAAGCGCGGTGTAGAGGGTACGGAGACGGCCATTCAGTGCCACGGAATGAGCGCTACGGACGTAGTAGCCGAAGTGAACTTCGAACGGTTTGAGCCAGCCGGGGGTCGCACTGAATCCTGCTGCTTTTACCGCCAGAAGATACTTGGAATGCTCGTAGTCGGTGACGAAGTCCCCCTCCAGATTGCCGAGGTCGGGGCGATATTCCCAACGAAAATCGACCTTGCGTCCCAACGCCGGACAGGTTTCAGTCAGGAAACCGAACCCTGCCCCAACCAGGTTCATCAGCATGTCTTCGTAAGAAAAACCGTAGTTCGCGCTGAACGCATCCCCCAATTCCATGATTCCGGTGACACCGAGGGCCGAATAGCACCCGTAACGCGCCGCTTCTGCAGTGGTGTACCCCCAGGCGCGGTAAATGCTGGAAAAGCTGTGACTGAGCAGGTAGCTGGTATAGGCATGTCCCAGTTTGTCGGCACCACCGCTGTCGGTCTCACTGCCGAACCAACCTTCATCACTTGTGCGCGGCGTGCGCGAAAAATAGTCCCAATTGAGGATCCCCCAACCAATGACCGCTGCCGTCGAGCCAACATTGAGCAGCAGGGTTTTTTGTCCACGATTCAGGCCGGTTGCTGTGGCTTCCTCCGCGCACAGCGCAAACGAGGGAAGGAGCGTGCTCAGCAGCAGGATAATAAACAGGTGACGACAAAAAACACACATCGGGCTTCAGGCCGTCAAATAATCACAAATGCCGGTGCCAAAAGGCGTTAACTGCAGAGCGAATGCGCTGCGCCATGCTGTCGGGTCGCACTCATTCCCCTCCAGCAGCATGAGCATCTGGGTGCGCGTCAGTGGAAACTGCGGAAAATCTTCCAACAGTGCCACGACGGGACGTAACAATGCGGGCGGCAGATGGATTTTCCAGACGCTCTTGCCGAGCGCGGCAGCGACCAGATCGACGATCTCGTTATAGGTGAACGTAGCGGGGCCACCACAATGATACAGCTGACCGATACTCTCCGGCGTGGTCAGCGCGCGGACAAAAGCTGCGGCAATGTCACTCACCGCAACCGGGGTAAGACGATATTCACCACTGCCAATGATCGGCAACAGCGGAGATTGGCGCAAAAATCCGGCGAGCAGGTTGACAAACTGGTCATCGCGACCAAAGATCAACGACGGCCGGAAAATGGTCCATTGCAGTGCCGCCCCCCGCACCGCCTCTTCGGCAAGCCATTTCGTCTGATGATAGGCGCTGCGCGCGTCGGGCCGTGTTCCGTTGGCACTCATCTGGATGAAACGCGACACCTGCTGACTCTCGGCAGCCATCACCAGATTGCGGGTCGCTTCGGTATGTAGCCGTGTAAAAGTGATTCCCCGCCTCGGAAACTCGCGAATAATGCCGACCAGATTAATCACTGCATCACACCCGAGCAAGGCGTCCGCCAGCGTCGCACTGTCGGTTACGTCTCCACCGACGAGGGTTATCCGCTTGTCCTCGGACAGCCCGCTCCCCGCCTTGCGGCGCACCAGGCAACGCACATCATGTCCGGCCGCAAGCAGTTGCGTGACAACTTCGCGGCCGACAAAACCTGTTCCACCAGTCACAAAAACATTCATCGTTTTTCTCCGGCGACCAATACTTCCCTGGTCCATGCATAAAAGTAACAGCAAAAACGTCATCTTGGCACGCTGAAGGGCCCCGTTAAAGATGCCCTCAGAAGTATACCATGCCGGTCAATTCATAAAAGGCAGCACCGGTCTTTTTGTGCTCCGCGCCAAACAGAGCTTTAACAAAAAAGAACAAAGGAACTTCCTTCTTTTATTTTTCACATTAAATATCTGAAATTTTCTTGTTATTTTAAACACTTGACAATATATTCAAATAATGTCAAACAAGATAACATCGTTCTACTTATTTCAACCGAAGACCTGAGAATTTATTTATTTTTTTGATATAATGATCATCGGTTCTGCTTAACACCGCTCAGCAGCTCACCAAAGAAGGAGGTAGTGATATGAAAGAGGAGCAAACCCCCGCCGCGGTCTCGATTCCCGAAGAGACTTTGCTGAAGTGGGAAGCCCGAGGCATCAAACGACGGGACTTTATCAAGTTCTGTACCGCGACGACCGCCGCTCTGGCCTTGCCGATCACCCTGGTTCCCCGTGTCGCTCAGGCCATTGAAGACAATCGGGTTCCGGTCATCTGGGTTGAGCTGCAAAGTTGTACCGGGGATACCGAGGCGTTTTTACGCGCCAATCAGCCGACGGCAGCCGAGATTATTCTCGACACATTGTCGATTGAGTATGCCGAGACGATTATGGCGGCCGCCGGTCATCAGGCTGAAAAATCGAAGGACGACGCCATCAAGAGATACCAGGGCAAATATATTGCCATCGTCGAGGGTTCGATCCCGCGTGACGGCGCCTATTGCTGCGTCGGCGGCAAGAGTGCTCTCGCCATTGTCAAGGAAGTCTGCGGCAACGCCGCCGCAACAATCGCGGTCGGCAATTGTGCCGCGTTCGGCGGTTTGCCCGCCGCCGCGCCAAATCCGACCGGGGCCATGTCAGTGCAGGAGGCAGTGCCTGGTGCCACGGTGATCAACCTGCCCGGTTGTCCGGTCAACGCGACCAATCTGACGGCGACCGTCGTCCATTTTCTGACCTTCGGCAAACTGCCCGCAACCGACAAACTCGGTCGCCCGCTCTTCGCTCACGGCAAGCGCATTCATGACAACTGTGAACGGCGCTCACATTTCGATGCCGGTCAGTATGCTGAAGCGTTCGGTGATCCCGGCCATCGTCAGGGCTGGTGTCTGTACAAGTTGGGGTGCAAAGGTCCGGAAACCTTTCATAATTGTCCGACCTGCCGCTACAACGAGGGCGTCAGCTGGCCGGTCATGGCCGGTCATGGTTGCATCGGTTGCTCCGAGCCGGGTTTCTGGGACACGATGAGTCCTTTCTACCGCCGTTTGCCGCAAGTGCCCGGCTTCGGCATTGAAACGACCGCCGACCAGATCGGCCTTGGACTTGCGGCGGCAACCGCTGTTGCATTTGGCGCCCACGGCGTCGCCAGCGCCCTGCGCAAAAACGAACACGATTCGAAGGAGGGCTAAACGATGGCCAAACGAATAGCCGTTGATCCGATCACCCGTATTGAAGGTCATTTGCGTATCGAAGCGCAGATTGATGGGGGCAAGATTGTTGACGCCTGGAGTTCTTCCACTGCTTTTCGGGGCGTGGAAACTATTCTTAAAGGGCGTGATCCGCGCGATGCTCATCACTTCACCCAGCGCTTTTGCGGGGTTTGCACGACCGTGCATTCGATGGCCAGTATTCGTGCCGTCGAAGATGCTCTGAAGATCCAGATCCCCGACAATGCCCGATTGATCCGCAACCTGATCATGGGGATCCAGAACGTGCATGATCACGTTATCCATTTCTATCACCTGCACGCCCTCGACTGGGTCGATATTGTCAGCGCGCTGAGTGCTGATCCGGTTGCAACCTCGAAGCTGGCACAATCAATCTCGGACTGGCCAAAATCGAGTGCCGCATATTTCAAGGGGATCCAGGAGCGGGTCAAGGCGTTTGCCGGCACCGGTCGTCTTGGCCCGTTCCAGAACGCCTACTGGGGACACAGCGCCTACAAGCTGCCTCCCGAAGCAAACCTGATGGCGGTCGCCCACTATCTCGAAGCCCTCGAATGGCAGAAAGATGTGATTAAAATCCACGCTATCCTCGGTTCGAAAAACCCGCATCCACAGACGTTCCTGGTCGGCGGCATGTCGATCCCGGTTGACCCCAACAGCCAGAATGCCATCAACGCCGACAAGATCGCCTGGATGATGAAACTGTTCAAAAAGGCCCGCTCTTTTGTGGAGCAGGTCTACATCCCTGACCTGCTTGCCGTAGCACCGTTTTACCTCGACTGGGCGGCAATCGGCGGCGGCGTCGGCAACTATCTCTCCTACGGGGATTTCCCCGATGCCAGCGGGCAGAACTTCTTCCCGCGCGGAGTCATCACCGACAAGGATCTGGCCAACGTCTATCCGATGGACGAGAAAAAGATTACCGAGTCGGTCACTAATTCCTGGTACAGCTACCAGGGGGGGGATGACAAAGCGCTCCACCCCTACGACGGCGAAACCAACGCCAATTACACCGGGCCGAAACCGCCCTACACATGGCTCGATACCGACCAGAAATACTCCTGGGTCAAATCGCCCCGTTACGACGGACGACCGATGGAGGTCGGCCCGCTGGCACGCGTCCTGGTGGCCTATGCGCACGGCGTTCCGGAAGTTCAGGGAGCCGTCACTTTCGTCCTCAAAACCCTCGGTGCTCCGGCGTCCGCGCTCT
Source organism: Desulfuromonadaceae bacterium (assembly GCA_019429445.1). Classification (NCBI taxonomy): domain Bacteria; kingdom Pseudomonadati; phylum Thermodesulfobacteriota; class Desulfuromonadia; order Desulfuromonadales; family Desulfuromonadaceae; species Desulfuromonadaceae bacterium. Next base: position 76,128 of record JAHYIW010000006.1, on the reverse strand, counting down.
TCTCAACCCTCGGCCGTACCGCCGCGCGCGGGGTTGACGCGCTGGTGCTGGCGCAAAAAAATGAAGAATGGCTGCTGCAACTGGCCGACAATATGGGTCGTGGCATTCTTGACATGCATAACGGCGAGATGTGGGATCCTGCTTCCTGGCCGAAAGAAGCCCAGGGGTTTGGCTGGCACGAAGCACCGCGTGGTGCGCTTGGTCACTGGATCCGGATCAAAAACCAGAAGATCGAAAACTTCCAGGCGGTGGTTCCTTCAACCTGGAATGCCGGTCCGCGTGACGAGAAAGGACAACGGGGTCCGTACGAGCAGGCACTGATTGGCACGCCGATCGCTGACCCGGAGAATCCTCTGGAAATCTTGCGGACAATCCACTCATTTGACCCCTGCCTGGCGTGTGCGGTTCATGTGCTGGATATCACCGGCAAGGAAATCATTAAGGTCAAGGCCCTCTAACGCAAGGAGGCGAAGCTTATGCTGGAACTTCGTTATGTCTGGGAATGGCCGGTTCGCATCACACATTGGGTCAATGTGGTTGCCCTCGTGGTTCTCTCGGTCACCGGACTGTATATCGGTAATCCATTTATCAGTGTGTCATCCACCACACCGTATGTGATGGGCTGGATGCGTTTCATCCACTACGTTTTTGCCTATCTGTTTTTGGCTTCCTTTTTGGCGCGCATGGTGTGGATGTTTTGCGGCAACCGGTACGCAAGCTGGAGAGAGTATTTTCCCTGGGTGACCGCAAAAGGGCGGAAGCGGATTGTCGGCACCTTCGCGTGGTACACCTTTTTGCGCAAAACTCCGCCCTACGAAGTGGGGCACAACGCGTTGGCGGTCATGGCCTACGCGGGCGTCTTCGCGCTCTTTCTGGTGCAGTGCATCACCGGCTTTGCCATCTATGGACAATTCGAGCCGGGCAGTTTCTGGTTTAATCTGAGCCAGCCATTACTGGCGGTTGGCAATCAACAGCTGCGGCTGACGCACCACATCATCATGTGGTTGCTGATTGGCTTCGGTATTCATCACGTTTACAGCGCTGCGCTGATGGACGTAAAGGAAAAGAACGGCTGTCTGAGCAGTATTTTCGGTGGCTACAAATTTGTTGATCCTGATGAGGAGGTTGAATGAGCATTCTCGTTCTGGGTCTTGGCAACATGCTGATGAACGACGATGCGCTCGGAGTAAAAATTGTCCAGGTATTGCAGAGCGATTATCGCTTCCCGCCGCAGGTTAAAGTGATTGATGGCGGAACTCTCGGTCTCGATCTGCTCCCGATGCTCGAAGGAATCGATCGCTTGCTGATCATCGACGCACTGGAAATCGGTGCCCATCCGGGAACGATCCTCCGCGTTACCGGGGACGAAGTGCCCCGTGTTTTTGCCAGCAAACTGTCGATCCACCAGATGGGGGTGCAGGATCTGCTGACGGTAGCAGAATTGCAGGGCTACTTGCCACGCGAGCTGGTGGTCTGGGGCGTACAGCCGGGTTCGATCGAGATGGAGATGGCCCTTACCCCTGAAGTGTCGAGGGCGCTACCGCAGGTGATTGCTGCGGTGATCGATGAGTTGACCAGATGGGGGGCGCCACCGGAACTGGCGGCTTGACTGAAAAACACGTGCAACATCCGGGGGCCGCAACTGCGGCCCCCTTTTTTACCTCAGGCTGGTTGCACAGCGTGGACAGGTGAGCATGCTGGTGGAGGACACCTTATGTCCACACGTCGGACAATTAAAGCGATAGTTACAATGGTGGCACTGAGGGTCGGAGAGACCCTGTTTTTTTTTGCATTTCGGACAGAGGCGATACATTTTGCGATCGGCCAGATAATCGGCGAACAGCAGTCCGCAACGGGGACAACTCTCCGTGTCACGCTTGCCAATCGTGGCCCCACACGATTGCTGCGGACAGACAAAGACCGTTTTGCAGCTCTTGCACCAATATTTTCCTTTTTGTTCTTCCTTGCAAACTGGACATTTTTCCATAACAACCTCATGCGCTGTGACGAGCACAATAAAAAAGCCGGGCCCCAGAGCCCGGCTTGCGTGTTTACCCTGGGGGAGGATGAGTTATTCGATCAGCTGGAAAGCGTTGACTCCGGCACCACATATCTCGCAGGCGCCCCCGGGGGCCCCTTCCAGCGTGTTCCCGCAAACCTTGCAGACGTAGTAATCGACTTCCGGGTTGTTGCCGAGCTTCGCCAGCGCCTGCTGATAAAGCTCCGCGTGGATTTTTTCCACCGTGTTGGCCAATTCGAAACTGCGCTTCGCCATGGCGATATTTTCTTCTACGGCAACGGCAATCATTTCCGGGTACATCGCTGTAAACTCATGGGTCTCGCCCGCAATCGCTTCGCGCAGGTTGTCGGCAGTCTCACCCACCCCACCGACCACGCGCAGGTGAGCGAGAGCATGGATCGTTTCCGCCGCCGCCGCGGCACGGAATAACTTCGCAACTTGCCTATGACCTTCCTGCTCTGCTTTGCTGGCAAACGCCAGATAACGACGATTGGCCTGCGATTCTCCGGCAAACGCCTCAAGCAGATTTGCTTCAGTCCTGGTTTCTTTCAAGTCAGCCATCACAACTCTCCGATACGTGCATCATAAATTAAAAAGCTTACCCATTCTAGCGAGTTCCACACACATGTCAACTGTCTTGTCAGCTTCTCAATCAACCATCGATTCGACCCGGTTGCGCCCATTGCGTTTGGCCCGATAGAGGGCATCATCCGCTTCGCGAATCAAACTGTCAATGTCGCCAATGCGGGGATGAGGGATGGCGGCAACGCCGATACTGATGGTCTGCTGCAAATTTTCCAGGGGAGCGGCATAGATCATACTACACACTTCTTCGCGCAAGCGGTCGGAAATTTTTGCCGCGCTGGCGAGACTGGTTTCAGGTAAAACCAGCGCAAACTCCTCGCCGCCGAAACGCGCCGCCAAATCATAAGGGCGTGAGTTTCGGAGCAGCAACGCGGCAATCCGTTGCAGCACAAAATCCCCCTGCTGATGACCGTAAGTGTCATTTACTTTTTTGAAATGATCCAGATCAATCATCGCCAGTGACAGATGGTCACCGGTTCGCGAGCTGCGTTGAAACTCACGAGGTAAAAAATCAAACAGGTTGCGGCGGTTACTTAACCCGGTCAGCTCATCCGTATTGGCCAGGGCCTGCAAGCGTTCGTTGCTGGCACGCAAACTGTCCTGCAACGATTTTATTTTCAACTGAACCTTTACCCGCGCTGACAGCTCGGCCGCATCGAACGGCTTGGTGACATAATCGCTGGCACCTTTTTCCAGCCCGCGAATTTTGTCCTCACGTGATTCGTCGCCGGTCAACATGATCACCGGAATGTCACATAAAGCAGGATCCGTTTGTAATCTTTGCAGCATCTCCAGGCCATTGATCCCCGGCATTTTCAAATCACAGAGGATCAAGTCAACCTTCTCGTTGCGCAGCAACCCCAACCCCGAATCTGCATCTGCAACCAGCAGGATCCGATTGGTGATTCCGGCATTGAGCAGACATTCACTGGCAAGACCCCGCGCCACCGCGGAATCATCAATAATCATAATTGCACCATTCATTTCGTCATTCACTCTGGTTGATTTTTTTAAATGAAACCATGTCTTGTCCGTTTGTAAAGTCTAACTCTGATGTTTCTCCGCATATCAAAGAGTTATGACGGAACTTCAACCTCTTCAGCGAGGCAGTGCAAGAAGGCGCTACGGATGCGTTCAGTCCATGCCCGATAGTCCCTGAGCAGTGCCTCATGGGGGGACAAAGGGTGCTCCGGATAACCGAGACGCTGTGCCAGTTTAGTCAGATAGTCGCGATCATTGGAGAGCTGGTTGATTGACTGATCATGAACCAGCCGCAGCTTGTTTTCGAGCCGACGTAAAAATTTATACCCGTCATACAACCCGTTAAAATCGTCAGCAGCGATCAACCCTTCGCGATGCAGCGCGGTAAGGGCGGGCAGCGTGCTGACCTGCCGCAGGTCAGGGAATCCCCCCCCATGGCGCAGTTGCAGATATTGGGTGAGAAACTCAACATCGACCATCCCCCCCCGTCCGGTCTTGATATTGAACATGGTATCCCCTTCGTGAGCAATTTCCTGCTCCATCCGTTCGCGCAAGCGCACAATCTCACTTCGGGTTTCAGCTGGCAAGGGGCGCAGATAGACGATTTGGGTGAGGAGTTCCTCCGTCGTCCGGGTCAGTGCGGCGGGACCGATAACCCGGGCCTTGAGCAATGCCTGCCGTTCCCAGAGCTGGGCGGATGATTCGTGGTAACGGGTAAAAGCCGCAAGGCTGGTCACCAGCGGACCCTGATTGCCGGACGGGCGCAGGCGGGTATCAATCTGGTAGACATACCCCTCGCGGGTGGCGAGGGTGAGAATCGAGATAATCCGCTGGGCCAGCTTGGCGAAATATTCCTGATTCGACAGCTCGCGAAAACGGCCTGTTTCCGTCCCGCTAACCGGGCGGGTGCGTCCAGCAATATCGTAAATGAAAATAAGATCGAGATCGGAATGGTAGTTCAGTTCCATGCCGCCATGTTTCCCCATGGCGATGATCGCGAACTCTGCCGCGCGTTCTGCGTCTTCGCCCTGACCGAACGGCAGGCCGAAGCGCGGCAGCAACTCTTCGCAGGCAAGTTCGACGGCTTGTTCCAGACAAACGTCGGCCAGCCAGGTGAGCTGCATGGCACACGCCCCCTGTTGCATATCGCCGTGAATGTCATTCAAGGCGATACGCAAAAACTCCTGATTGCGAAACCGCCGCAAAATATCGAGGCGATCTTCATAGTCATCACTCTCGGCCAGTTGATTGACGAGCTCGATCCGCAATTCGTCGCGTTCGCGAAAGGTTTTGGCATGAGCGCTGGAAACCAGCGTATCGAGAATTTCCGGGTGAAGAATAAAATTACGCGACAGATACTGACTGGTGCCGAACAATGAAACCAGCAGTTTGATGATCGGCGGATTCTCTGCCAGCAGGGCGTAGAACCCCCCGCGAGCGCGCTTGACAGTAAGAAATTTTTCCAGATTGGCCAGCGCCATATCCGGTTCCGGCGAATCGGTCACCGCTTGCATCAACAAGGGAGTAATCCGTTCGTAAAGACGCTGGGCGCGTTCGGTCAAACGCGCCGGAGAGGTGCGCAATGCGAGCAACGCGTCGTAGGCCCTGTCGACGTTGGTGAACCCCTTTTCTGCAAGCAGGTCCTTGATCAGATCGGCATCTGCCGAAGCATCGAACAACAGATGAATCTCCGGCCGAATTTCATCGCGAAGCTCCTCTTCACCGGAATAGAACAAGTCATGGTAGATCGCCGCGACGTTGTCACGGTGACGGCCAAGTTCAGCCAGAAAGGCACTGACATCGGTAAAGCCGCTGCGCCTTGCCAAACAACGCAATTCCACCTCTTTCGTCGGCATATTATGCGTCTGGCGCTCCTGATAGATCTGAATACGGTGTTCGATTGTGCGCAAAAACACGTAGGCGGCATGGAGCGTCTGGAATTCTTCGCTGGTAATCAGTTTTTCATCGTGCAGCAAGGCCAGCGCCTGAAGAGAATTGCGTTCCCTTAACGCGGGCTTCTTCCCGGCATGGATAAGCAACAACGCCTGAATAAAAAATTCGATTTCGCGAATCCCCCCGCGACCGAGTTTGAGATTCGTTTCTTCCTGATTCTTGTACGCCAGGCTGTTGTCGATCTTTTGTTTCATCCGCTTGATATCTTCGATCATGGTGTAATCGAGACTGCGGCGATAAATGAAAGGGATCAGGCGCTCCAGCAGTTCCTCGCCGACCTGGAGAGCGCCGGCAACCGGACGGGCTTTGAGCATTGCGGCCCGTTCCCAGCTCTGTCCCCAGCTTTCATAGTAGATTTCGGTTGCGCCAAGCGAATTCGCCATCTCGCCGCGCTGCCCCCCGGGACGCAAGTCAAGATCAACCCGAAAAACAAAACCGTCATCGGTCGCTTCGCCGATAGCTTTGGTAATCATTCCACCCATTTTGACAAAATACTGGTGCAGTGAGATCTGGTTTTTCACCCGTCCGCTCGGATCGGTAATCCCGCCGGTCCGCCCCCGATCACTGCTGTAGAGATAGATCAGGTCGATATCGGAAGAAAAGTTGAGCTCGCGACCGCCAAGCTTGCCCATGCCGAGGATGCAGAATTCCGCTTCACCTTGCGCGGTTTCGCCGCGGTCCGAAACTTCGCTCTCAGCACTATCGAGGAGGGGCGCCCCGTACTCGGCGCGCAACAAGGTAGCGCAAACTTCACAGGCGCGTTGCAGGGTCGCTGCCGCCAGATCGGCAAGCTCGGCGGTCGTCTGCTGAAGATCGGCCAAGCCGCAAAGATCACGCGTCGCGATGCGCAGCATCTCTTCCCGCTTGAACGAGCGCAAGCCGCTTTGTAACGTTGCAAAGTTGGCATCGGCGGCGATTCGTTCACGCAGCAGGCGGATCATTTCCGGGTACTCGCGGGGAATATCGGTCGCGCCCCCGACAAAAATATTTTCGAAGTAACGCGGCTTGCGACAGAGGATGTTGGTCAAAAACTGCGAGGCGCCGAGCGCCATCAGTAACCGTTGGCGGATGGTGTCACTTGCCAAAGATTGAATCAGATAATCCGGATTCAGCGTTGTCGTCAGGCGCTCCAGACCGTTCAGCGCACAATCGGGGTCAGCCGCGTGACCGGCATCAAGGACTACTTTTGCCAGCAGCTCGGCGGGAAAGTGCCCCCGCAGCTCCTCAATATTGGCGGCAGTCTTGCGACTTTCAGCGAAGCCGAGCTCCGTCGCCAGTGCCGCCAGGAGAGTGCGGTCGCCAGTGGTAATCCGCGTGGCGAGTTCAACGGGATGCAAATCAGGCTCCGGCCTTGATACGCCGCAGGTCCTCGCTGTAATTGCCCAGCAACGCGCCGCGCTCGGTGATGATCGCAGTGACCAGTCGGGCCGGGGTCACATCGAAGGCCGGATTGCGCACGCTGATGTTGTCCGGTGCCAACTGCTTGTCACCGATATGCGTGACCTCGCGGGTATCACGTTCCTCAATCGGAATCAGCGAACCGTCACTCAGCTCCAGATCGATCGTTGAGAGGGGTGCGGCGACGTAGAACGGAATGTTGTGTTCTTTGGCGAGAATCGCCACCGTGTAGGTGCCGATCTTGTTGGCGACATCGCCATTGGCGGCGATGCGGTCGGCCCCGACGATGACGCAGTCGATCTCCCCCTTGCTCATCAGATAACCGGCCATGTTGTCGCAAATCAGGGTGGTGTCGATGCCGTCACGGGAGAGTTCCCAGGCGGTCAAGCGCGCCCCTTGCAGAAACGGACGGGTTTCATCCGCCACTACCGAGACCTTTTTTCCCGCCGCGACGGCGGCCCGAATCACCCCGAGGGCGGTTCCGAACCCGGCGGTGGCCAGCGCCCCGGCGTTACAATGGGTCAGCACCCGTGCCCCGTCGGGGATCAGCGGCGCGCCGTGACGTCCCATCGCCAGATTGATGCGGATATCTTCGTCATTAATCGCCAGCGCCTCATATTCGAGGCCGATCTTGAGATTTTCCACCGGTTGCCCGGCGCTGGCATTGGCGGCGGCAAACGACTTCATGCGCTTCAGCGCCCAAAAGAGATTAACCGCAGTCGGGCGGGTGGCGGCGAGATGCTCACAGACCGCTTCGAACTGGCGGATGAAATCAGCACCGTCAGTCGCCTGAATATCGCGCGCCCCGAACGCCGCACCGTAGGCAGCGGCCACCCCGATCGCCGGAGCGCCACGCACCACCATCGTCACAATCGCCTCGGCAACGGCGCGATAGTCGGTATATTCGAGCCACACTTCCTCGGTCGGCAGCAGGCGCTGGTCGATCATCTTGAGGACGCCATCGGCATAAAGGATCGGTTTGATCGTCACCCCGGTCGGGGCGAAAACACAATTTTTCGACATCGTATTCGTCCTATCCCTGAAGTTTCTTTTGCAATATGTCGTTGACTGCGGCGGGGTTGGCTTTTCCTTTACTGGCCTTCATGACCTGACCAACAAAAAAGCCCAACAACTGCTCCTTACCAGCGCGATAATCGGCAACCTGGGGGGCATTATTTGCGATGACGTCATTGATGATCGCTTCAATGGCACCGCTGTCCGTGACCTGTTTCAGCCCCTTTGCTTCAATAATCGTATCGGCGTCCGTGCCGCTCTTCCACATCTCGTCAAAGACCGTCTTGGCGAGCTTGCCGGAGATGGTATTGTCGGCGATACGCTTGAGCATTCCGGCGAGCATGGCGGGGTCGACCGGTGCGGCACTTATTTCGCTCCCCGCGTCGTTGAGGCGACGCTGGACTTCACCCATGATCCAGTTCGAAGCTTGCTTTGGATCGGCACCGGCCGCGACGGTGGTATCGAAGTAGCCGGAGACTTCGTGGTTTTGCGTCAGGACTTCGGCATCGTAGGCCGGGATTCCGTAGTCACGCACGAACCGTGCACGTTTCGCTTCCGGCAACTCCGGCAACGCGTCGCGTACCCGTTCGATCCAGTCGGCGTCAATCACCAGTGGCACCAGATCAGGATCAGGGAAATAGCGGTAGTCGTGTGCCTCTTCCTTGCCGCGCATCGAGCGGGTCGTCCCGCTGGTGCTGTCGAAGAGGCGCGTTTCCTGAATCACCTTCCCTCCCGCTTCAAGGACATCGGCCTGGCGTTCAACTTCATACTCAATCGCCTGCTTGATAAAACGGAAGGAGTTGATGTTCTTGAGTTCGGCGCGGGTGCCGAGTTCGGCCTGTCCCCAAGGGCGGATCGAAACGTTGGCGTCACAGCGAAACGAACCCTGTTCCATGTTGCCGTCGCAGACCTGCAACGCCTTGACCATCTGATGCAGTTTTTTCAGATAGGCGATCGCCTCGTCTGCAGAGCGCATATCCGGCTCCGAGACGATCTCCAGCAGCGGGGTGCAGGCGCGATTGAGATCGACGAACGAACTGTCGGCGGTCGCCGGAGTTTCACCGTGCTGCAACTTGCCCGCATCCTCTTCCATGTGGATGCGGGTGATGCCGATGCGCTTGCTGGTGCCGTCATCCAACGGGATGTCGAGATGGCCGTGCTCGCAGATCGGCAGTTCAAACTGGGAGATCTGGTAGCCTTTCGGCAGGTCGGGATAAAAATAGTTCTTGCGCGCGAAGATCGAGCGCGGCGCAATCTGACAATCGGTCGCCAGCCCGGTACGAATGGCATTCTCGACCACCTGCCGGTTCAGCACCGGCAGCGCGCCGGGCAGTCCGAGACAGACCGGGCAGGTCTGCGAATTGGGCGCATTGCCGAACGCGGTCGAACAGCCGCAGAAAATCTTGGTGGCAGTGGTCAGTTGAACGTGAACTTCCAGCCCGATAACAACTTCGTATTCTGAATTCATCGTTTGAATCCTTTTTATCGTTTATGCACCACGAAAAGCACGAAGAGTACGGAGAAAAGACTCAAGCATAGGACTTCTTCGTGCACTTCGTGATCTCTGTGGTGAGAATCATAGCTCTGCCTGCTGTTTATGCCAGTCGGTCGCCTGCTGGTAAGCATGGCCAACGCCGAGCAGCGCATCTTCGCCGAACGGCTTGCCGATCAGTTGCAGGCCGATCGGCAACTTGCCCGTCGCGAACCCGCAGGGCAGACTCAGCCCGCACGTTCCGGCCAGATTGACCGGGATGGTGAAGATGTCGGAGAGGTACATCTGCAGCGGGTCGGCACCTTTCTCGCCGAGGCGAAACGCCGGGGTCGGCGCCACCGGCGTGGCGAGGACATCGACCTGCGCGAAGACGTCGAGAAAATCCTGGCGGATCAGCGTCCGGACCTTCTGCGCCTTGAGGTAATAGGCATCATAGTAGCCGGAGGAGAGGGCGTAGGTGCCGAGCATGATGCGGCGCTTGACCTCGTCACCAAACCCCGCACCACGGGTGCGGTTGTACATCTCGATCAACCCGCCCTCCCCGGTGACGCGGCGACCGTAACGCACGCCGTCGTAGCGGGCCAGATTGCTGGAAGCCTCGGCGGTGGCGATCAGGTAGTAGCAGGCGACCGCGTAGTCGGTGTGGGGGAGACTGACATGGACAATTTCGGCGCCAAGATCACGCAGGACGTCGATGGCACTCGCAACGGTGCGCTGCACTGCCGGGTCGAGCCCGTCGATAAAATACTCTTTGGGCAGGCCGACCCGCACCCCCTTGAGGTCGTTGCGCAGTGCGGCGCGGTAGTCCGGCACCGGACAGTCGATTGAGGTCGAATCCGCCCGATCATACCCGGCGATGGTCTGCAACAGCAAAGCACTGTCCTCAACCGTACGCGTCATCGGCCCGACCTGATCGAGGGACGAGGCGTAGGCGACCACCCCGTAGCGCGACACCCGCCCGTAGGTCGGCTTGAGACCGACCGCCCCACAGTGCGACGCGGGCTGACGGATCGAACCACCGGTATCGGTGCCGAGGCTGGCCACCGCCAGTCGGGCCGCAATACAGGCGGCGCTGCCCCCCGATGACCCCCCCGCGACCCGCTCGCGATCCCACGGGTTGCAGCAGGGACCGAAGGCGGAGTTTTCATTCGAGCTGCCCATGCCGAATTCATCCATATTCAGCTTGCCAAGGAGCACCGCGCCACTGTCGCGCAGCTTGTGCACGGCGGTGCCGTTGTAGGGCGGAATGAAGTTTTCCAGAATTTTAGAACCGCAGGTGGTACGAATCCCCTCGGTCACGAGCAGATCCTTGAGCGCCAGCGGAATTCCGGTCAGCGGCGCGGCCTCACCGGCGGCGATCCGCCGGTCAGCGGCTTCCGCGTCGCGTAGCGCCTCGACGGGACGTTCGGTCAGATAGATATTGAGGGCGGCGTTGTGCGCGGCGATTCGCTCAAGATAGGCGCGGGTCACCTCAACCGAGGAAAGCTCTTTGGTGCGTAACTTGTCGTGCAGTTCGCGAAGGGTCAGATCAGTCAGACTCATAAATTACTCCAGAACAGTCATCACGGGAAACCGTGGGATGGTTGATTATTCGATGACTTTCGGCACCTTGAAACAGCCATCGGCTGCCGCGGGCGCATTACTCAACGCTTTTTCTGTCCCCAGCGACGGAACCGGCGCATCGGCACGGAAAGCATTCTCCACCGGAACCGCATGGGCCATCGGAATAATCCCGTCGGTATCGAGTTCATTGAGTTTATCCACATAGGCAAGAATCGCATCCATCTGACCGGTCAGCGCATCGAGTTCATCGTTGCCCAACTCCAGCCGCGCCAGCTTCGCCACCTGCACCACTTGTTCACGCGATATTTTCATTGGTTATACTCCCTGAAACAGAATGTTTTGCCCGCGAAAACTACCACGGGGCGGGACTTTTTTTCAAGTGCTAAGCGGTGATATCAGGACAAATTTGTTCTCTGCGTAATTGCTTGAAATTACATTTAACCTAAATCCTGCAATCTGGTTTTCTGAGACAAAACAGACCTGTACTTATCCGATCATCGGAAGAAAAATTTTTGCATGTCTGGCTATCCGTCACATATTGCCAACGACGGGCTCATTTTAAACTTGGTCAGAATGATGACGGGGGGGGGCAGGTCGTGCCATCAGGACGCACGACTCCACGGAGTTTGTTTTTCTCCACGGAGTGCGTTTTTTCCTGCTGGACGCCGCTTGAATTGATTGGTGTCGTTGGTCAGTCAAAGCAAAGCGCACGGGTCATATGCTCCCAAGCCTCCCACTGTTCACGGTAGAGGAACTTCTGAGGGATCTTGAGTGTGAGTTGTCTCCCTGATGACACCAACTTGCCAGCCAGTCGTATCAACCAGAGACGAACGGTTTTGACTTCCCATGTCTGTCCGGCGGCCCGGTCAGAAGCCCCATCCACTTGAGGCTATTGTAGGCCAGTATGCGGCACTGGAAGAGAGCCGAGTTGGCTAGGAATTTACTTGCCCGGATATAACCGGCACCCATCTGACTCTTACATTCTTCGATCCAGGTTTCAGCTGTGGCGCGTTGACCATAGTGACGATGTGTCTCCATGGGGCTCTTCTTCTCATTGGTGACGTAGCAGAAGCGGTGATAGATCGGTGTCTGATACAAGTCATCCGTGACGCCGGTCTGATACCGTACCGCGACAAAAGATCTTGTTTTTGACCAGGTCCCGCATTGATAGCTGAAGGTTGTCTCTTCCCACCCCGGATCTTTTGTAAAGAGGATCCAGTTCTGCTTTGCGAGAAGTTGATCCAGGTTTTTCAACTTAAGCTTGATCAGCAGCTGGCTTCAATCGAGTCCAGATAGTCAAGCAGATCACCGTCAAAGAAGCCGCTGTCGGCACGAAGGAGATATTTCACCCCGTGGCGTAATCCGGCCATCAGCTCTTTGAGGAATTCAACAGCTCCGTTACTGGTATAAGCGCTACCACAACGGTACCAGCTATGGAGAATTTCTTTGGTCTCGGCACAGAACGCCAGCAGGGGGTGATAAGCCAACTGCCCTTTTTTGTGAGGATTGTATCCTTTCTTGGCCCCCTCTTGCCGACCACAGACGCCCTGCACCGTTGAATCCATATCGATGATCATGTCGGTCAGGGCGCAGGTTAGTTTACGATTGCTACGCAGCATGCGATTCCAACCCTTGTGACGCAGCTTGGGGACCAATGATTCCAACTCGCAGATGTTGCGCTCACGGACATCCTTGATGATACGACCAAGAGTCGTCGCATGAGGCCCCTTCTCCCACCCTGCGCAGCGAAGGACAACCGCGTCGCCGCATATTTTCGGGACATACTCTAAAGCTGTTGCCCCGGCGATCTGAGCACAAAAAGTCATCTGTACGGCATCGGAAAAACGGTACGCTGCGTTGGCGGCACGTTCAGGAGTTGACACCATGGTGGAAATCATTTTTTCAAGTTGGAGGGCGTCCATAAACTTCAGCACAGGAATAAGGCCTGTGTCGACCGTCATTCCTTTTGCCGTAGCCTCTCCCTTGATTTCTGGTTTCCTTGTCGATGTTTTCTGTGATAATGTTTGCATGGGAAAGGTGATCCATCCCTGATGGCTTGATTGGCATCTAACTCCAAGGGAATATTACCTTTTCTTTATTTAATCTCCACTATTTTTAAACGATTGCAGGATGTAGGTATCACGTAATTCTCAGGGGTAACGGCGGGCAGGACGTGTTTCTACTCGACGCTGACCGCTATTGTTTTTATCTGCTGCTTCAGGAAGGAATCTGTCGGTTTGGCTACCGGTTTCACGCCTTTTGTCTTATGTCCAACCACATCCACCTTGCCTTGCAAGTCGGTGCCATTCCTCTCTCGCGCTGCATGCAGAATCTCTCCTTCCGTTATGCCCGCTGGATCAATTGGCGGGAGAAACGGACCGGCCATCTTTTTCAGGGACGCTACAAGGCCGTGCTGGTGGATGGTGACAACTATCTGCTCGAACTGGTTCGCTACCTTCATCTCAATCCGGTGCGAGCCGGGATGGTCACAAGCCCGGAAGAATACCCCCGGAGCAGTCACCGCGCTTACCTTGGGAGGGAAATACTTCCGTGGTTGACCACCGATTAGGTGCTTGTCCAGTTGGGAAAAATGTTGCCAGGTCGCGAGCGGCCTACACGGCGTTTGTGTTTGACGGGGCAGGGGAAGCACACCGTCCCGAGTTTCACGGTGCCGGTGCCGATTCACGGCTTCTCGGCGACGACAATTTTATAAACAAATGCCTGTCCGGCTCAGGGGGATGGCGCGTCACATAACAGCGCAACACATTATCGACCAGGTGTGCCTCGCCTATCATCTCGACGTGCCCATGTTGAGCACAAGGGCACAGCAGCGGATTGCTTCAGAAGCGCGCGCGGTGGCGGGCTGGTTGGCCCGTGAATCGGGCTGCGTGACACTTTCCGATGTGGCCAGGCGGGTGAACCGGGATATCGGGAGCATCAGTTCAGCCGTGCGCCGCCTGTCGGATCGAAGGCAGGATGATCCGAAACTGGCGAGCAGGATGATGTCCTTGCATGCCGCAATAGTGGAAGTAAATTAACACCATGGACGCCCTACAGACAATTCTGTGAGGGTTTGCTTTGTACACACCAACGGGAGTAATACATGAGTTCGTTGCCGAATTGTCCGGAATGTGGATCTGAATATACTTACGCAGACGGGGCGCTGTACGTTTGTCCGGAATGTGCTTATGAATGGGCGCTGGCTGACGCTGTGACCGGTTCTGTCGATGCCGACGTTAGCAGGGATGCCAACGGCAATGTCCTGGCGAATGGCGACACGATCACCGTGATCAAGGATCTGAAAGTCAAAGGTTCGTCGCTGGTGGTGAAGGTCGGCACCAAGGTTAAAAACATCCGTCTGGTCGGTGGTGATCATGACATTGATTGCAAGATTGACGGGATCGGAGCGATGAAGTTGAAGTCCGAGTTTGTGAAAAAGCTGGGATGATAATTGACCCAACCGGTTCCAACCCGCCCGTTTCTTGCTTGCACCCGGAACAGCCCTCTGTTATCAATAAAACAGTGGCTTAATCCTCCAACACGACGGACTTTATAGAACACCTGATCGGTCAGTTGCCCTGCCGTTTGGTCGATTTTTTCGGTACCGACGCCCGGCGCATCGAACACGCGCTGCTGGTGCTGCATCACAGCCTGAATCTATGTCGTGAACAAACGAATATTGATGGCGTCGCAAAAAGTCCGCCCTCCGTCGTTACGCTGATTTTTCAGGACCTCGACCTACCTGATGTAGGCCTTCGCCCCTGAAAAACCACCAAGCCTTGGAGGACGAAATTTTTGCTTAGCCATCTCATTCTTTTTTGCGAGTGGATCAGTATTGACCGCGATATCATCATTGCTGCGGCACTGTTGCACGCTGTTGGCATCAAGCCGGCCGAAGCGGCGCATGGCTACAATACCGGCAAGTTACAGGAAAAGTACGGCCCTGACGAGGCCGAAAAAATCCTGCACGCAATGGCTTTTCCGCACGAGAAGATTTCTGTGGTGCGGGAGATTATCGGCAATCATCACTCGCCGTCGCAGTTTGACTAGCCAGAGCTGGATGTGCTTGAAAGCGGCTGACCTGATAGTGAATCGTGACGGGTTTAGCCCCGGCACAAACGACCGGAACGCCCTGCCCCCTGAACGAGGACATGATGAATATCGACGCATTTTGTCAGCATTTGTTGAAAATCTACAGCGTCACCGCAAGAGAACGTCGTCTGGAGATGATTGCGCGGGAGATTGCCGCTTTTTTCGGGGTCCGTTCCCATGAGGTCGGTTTATTCAAGATTGATCCCGCCGGGCGCCATGCGTCACTGAGCTGGCCACCTTCACGCCGTGGCAGCATGGTCAACTTTCCGCTCAAATCGTTCGTCACTTCATTGGTGGCGTTGACGATCAAGGATCGCCAGCCACGGATCGATAATACCTTCGCCGACACCAATCACCTGCACATGATGGAACGTACCCCGGACGACCCGGAGCACCGCCTCCCGATCCAGAAAATTATCAGTGCCCCGGCCAGCTGGGACAATTCCGTACGCTGGGTGATTCAAATCAGTCGCAAGGGGAGAACGCCGGATGAGGCGGGCGCAGATTTTACTGTGGTGGAGTTGGGCCAGCTTGAGCAGATCGCCGCTACGCTCGGACAGCTCGAACTATAAAGCCTGATGCGCTCCGCCGTTTTTCACTCTCCTTTCGTGATCGACAGCAGCGAACACAAAGACTATCGCACCATTTGACACCGCTGCACCGCTTGCTACTCTTTCAGAGGATATTTCCATCTTCCGTTGAGGATCTATGAACTTTCGACATAAACTCGGTCAATTTCTGGTTGAAGCGGGCGTTGTCAGTGAAGCGGCGATTGAAAAAGCCCTTGAAGAACAGCGGCGCGGCGGTGGGCGACTTGGGGCGACGCTGGTCAGTCTCAACCTGTGCACCGAAGAGCAGATTCGTACCGCGCTTAACGACCAGATGGGGGTGGAAGTTGTCAATCTGGAAGACGTCATTCCCGACCCCAACCTGCAAAACCTGCTTTCTGTCGAGCTGATCCGCAAATACGAAGTCATCCCGATCAAATGTGAAGACCGCAAGTTGTGGGTCGCGATGATGGACCCCTACAACCTGACGGCGATTGACGACATTCGCTTCAAGACCGGGTTTTCGCGACTGGTGATTGCGACCTGCACCGAGGGCGACTTTAAACGCTATATCGAGGGACACCTTGAAACCAAGGGGCTGATCGACGAGATTCTGCAAGGGGGGGACTTCTACAACAAGGCGATTGAGCAACTGGAAAACGTCGAGATGCGCGAACCGGGTGAGGACGAGCCGGCCTCCGCTGCACTCCTCGCTCACGAACTGCAGCTGGCAAGCACCCAGTCCCCGATTGTTACGCTGTGTAATTTTCTGCTGGTCGAGTCAATCAACCGCCGTGCCAGCGATATCCATGTCGAGCCTTACGCCACCTCATTGCGGATTCGGCTCCGTGTCGATGGCCGTTTGCGCACCATTCTCAGCCCGCCGAAACGACTGGCTCCGGCAATCACCGCTCGGCTCAAGGTCATGAGTGATATGGATATCACTATCCGTCGAATCCCTCAAGACGGTCATCTGGCCGTTAACTATCAAGGGCAGGTTATCCATTTCCGGGTCTCGACAATCCCCACTGTTTATGGTGAAAAAACGGTGCTGCGCCTGCTGAAAAAAGACAACAAACTTGAAACCCTCCACCAGCTTGGCTTTGATCCCGATGATATCAAGATCTTCGAGCGCTGTCTTAATGCCCCGCACGGCATGATCCTGATCACTGGACCGACCGGAAGCGGGAAAACGGCAACCCTCCACTCGGGGCTGAATGTTATCAGTAACTCGGAACTCAATATTGTTACCCTGGAAGATCCGGTCGAGGCAACGCTCCCCGGCATCAACCATATTCCAGTCAATAAACGCGGCGGCATGAATTTTGCGGACGGTCTGCGCTCAATCCTGCGCCAAGACCCGGACGTTATTTTTCTCGGTGAAATTCGCGACACGGAAGTCGCCACCATCGCCATGCGTGCAGCCCAGACGGGACATCTGGTCTTGTCGACCCTGCATACCAACAATGCTGTCGAGTCGATTGTCCGGCTACTCGACATGGGCATTCCCCACTATGTCATCACCAGCACCCTGTTACTGGTAATGGCCCAGAGACTGGTGCGCAAGGTCTGTGACGTTTGTGCCGAGTTTGTCGAACCCACCCGTGAAAACCTCGATTTTCTCGGCATTGCACCGGAAGATTCCGCGAATGTCATCTTGCGACAGGGGACGGGGTGCTCGGCTTGCATGGAGAGTGGTTATCGTGGTCGCACCGCGATCTACGAGCTGATAAGAATTACCGATGAAATCAAGGAGTTGATCCGCAAAGGAGCGAGCAGCCAGGAACTGCTTGAGTGTGCCCGAGCCGACGGAACACGTTCCCTTTTTGAGGCTGGCTGCGAAAAAGTCCTCCATGGGATTACCACCATTGACGAATTGAAAAAAACGCTCTATGTCGGGAACGATTAGCTTTTTTGCATACCTGCAAAAAAACCGTATCGATCCTCTTTTGTTTTTGCGAAAAACCGCGTATATCTCTTCACATTAAACCCTAACTCACTGAAATAACATAATAATTGTCGTTATCACTTGTGTTATAAAATGCGCCAGATGATAATTATATTCTTTTTTGTATAACGCTTTTGCTGTTCTGCAAAAGAATTTTCCAGCCGTTGATCGTTCCAGTATCTAAGAAAACTTTTTAACTTACTGAAACATAATAACTATCCGATTTTTGATAAACAGATCAAACACTGGTATAATCATTGCCATATGCTCCGGAAAGATGCTCTAACCCTCAACGATTTCGGAGAATCCCATGAATGTACAAATTGATAATTTCAAACTGGATTACGATGACCTTGGCAGTGGCCCGGCAGTCCTTTTGATTCACGGGTTCCCTCTTGACCGGCGCATGTGGCGTGAGCAATGCGCAACTCTGGCACAGGCGGGATATCGGGTGATTGCGCCAGACCTGCGCGGATTCGGCGCGAGCCAGTCGGGGGACGCCTCTTTTACTCTCTCGACCCATGCGGATGACATTATTAAGTTGATGAATTGCCTTGGTATCGGGCGGGCGGTGATGATTGGTGCCTCATCCGGCAACGCGGTGATTCTGGAACTGCTCGCCAAATATCCTCAACGTGTCGCGGGGACTTGCCTGTTGGCGCCTCCGATCGTGGAGCAGAGTAGCGCGGACTGCGCGCGGCGTCTGGCGCTTGAGGAGTTGGCGCGTGATGGTCAACGCCGCGCGGCTATCGACGGTCTTTGCCAGGAGTTTCTGCCTCATGCGGGGGCGACCCTCGTCGGGCGCGGTTTGGCCGGAGAGATTCGCCAATGGATCGAAAGTTGTTCTTCCACAGCATTGGCGCGCACCATGTCCGCCTGCACCCGACGCCTCAACTGGAACGAAATTGCACAGCGTTGCCCGTTGCCGATGCTGGCGCTGTTCGGTGATCGTGACACCATTGCTCCGCCGCCCGCCACGCTCGGCATGCCATTTGTTCATCATGTCATTCGCGGCGGTGGTCATCTCTTTAATCTGGAATGCGCGCACGCTGTCAACCGCTGTCTGCTGGCATTTCTGGAGAGTTTGAGCGTGATCAAGCCGACGCTGTTTCGTTCCGTCGCCGTTGCCGTCTGAAGCACACAAAAAAACGGGGGCCTGCGGGCTCCCGTTTTTTTGTGTACATGGTAGCGCATTAAGTCAACGCTCGATCAGCAGCCGGATCATGCGGCGCAGCGGTTCCGCCGCCCCCCACAACAACTGATCGCCGACCGTGAACGCGGACAGATACTCTGGCCCCATGTTCATCTTGCGCAAACGCCCGACCGGCACGGTCAAGGTTCCTGATACCGCGGTCGGGGTGAGCCGCGCCAGCGAATCGGCCTTGGTGTTCGGCACCAGTTCAACCCACTGATTGTGGGTGCGAATCAGCTCCTCAATCTCTGCCATTGGTAGATCTTTTTTCAGTTTAATGGTCAGCGCCTGGCTGTGACAACGCATCGCCCCGATGCGGACGCACAGCCCGTCAACCGGGATCATTTGCTCGGATCCGAGGATCTTGTTGGTTTCAACCAATCCTTTCCATTCTTCACGGCTCTGACCGTCTTCGACTTCACGGTCGATCCACGGTAACAGGCTGCCAGCGAGCGGGAAACCGAAGTTTTCTGTCGGCAGAACGTTGCCGTTCAGTGTCGTCGTGATCTGACGATCGATATCCAGAATCGACGCTGCGGGATCAGCCAGCAGTGTGGCGACGCTGTCATGCAGCCCCCCCATCTGACTGATGAGTTCGCGCATGTTCGGCGCGCCCGCCCCGGACGCGGCCTGATAGGTCATCGCGGTCATCCACTCGATCAACCCGGCACGAAACAGGCCACCCAGCGCCATCAACATCAGGCTGACGGTACAGTTGCCGCCGATGTAGTCCTTGATGCCGCTGGTCAAGGCGGCGTCAATGACGTGTTGATTGACCGGGTCGAGAATAATGACGGCATTATCTGCCATGCGTAAGGTCGAAGCGGCATCGATCCAGTAGCCCTGCCAACCGGCAGCACGCAGTTGCGGATGCACGGCTTTAGTGTAATCACCCCCCTGACAGGTGATAATGGCGTCAAGCTTGTTCAGCTGCTCAATGTCATCCGCACGTTGCAAGGTTCCCGCAGCAAACGGTGCCGGTTGCCCTGCCTGTGAGGTAGAAAAAAACACCGGCTCGATAAATTCGAAATCCTTTTCCTCCTGCATGCGTTGCAGCAGAACCGACCCGACCATCCCTCGCCAACCAACAATACCGACTTTCATTGTTTTGACTCCTTCTGTGGAGAATTTGTTATTCAAGGTGGTGGATTATATCTGAAATGGAAAACTTTTCAACGCAATTTACTGATCAAGTCGTTCGCTGATCACCCCGCGCACATAAATTTCGACCATCTTTGCCCGGATTTATGCTATGAATCAGCCATGCAAAAACCAATCATTATCATTGGCGGCGGCGCGGCGGGGCTTCTGGCTGCCGGGACTGCGGCGCAAAACGGGGCCAGGGTTCTGCTCCTCGAAAAGAAAAAACGTCCGGGGCTGAAACTCTGCATTACCGGAAAGGGGCGCTGCAACCTCACCAATACCGCCGATCTTCCAGAGTTTATTGCCCATTTCGGGATAAATGGACGCTTTCTCCGCCAAGCCTTCCACCGCTTTTTCAGCAAAGAGTTGCTCGCATTATTTGCCTCTATCGGTCTGCCGGTGGTCACCGAACGGGGAGGGCGGGTCTTCCCCGAAAGTGGCAGGGCGGGCGATGTTGTTGACGTGCTGGTGGCGTGGGTTAAATCGTTCGGGGTCAAGGTCAGAACCGGTGCGACGGTCGCACTCCTGGTGAGTGACCAGGGTAAAATCATCGGCGTGGTGGTCAACGACAACATGATTGCCGCCGCCGCGGTTATCGTCGCGACGGGAGGCGCATCATATCCCGACACTGGTTCAACCGGCGACGGTTACCGTCTGGCCACCGCCGTGGGCCATCGCCTGGTGCCGATCCGCCCGTCGCTGGTCCCGTTGACGTCGAGCGATCCAGCTATTTTGCTGTTGAACGGACTTCAGCTGAAAAACATCAACGCGGCGCTTTTTGTGAACGGTAAAAAGGTGCGGGAAGAGTTCGGTGAACTGACCTTTACCGATACGGGGATTTCCGGCCCGGTGATTCTGACGATCAGTGGCGCGGTGGTCGATGCGCTCAATGAGGAGCAAAAGGTCGAACTGCATCTTGATCTCAAACCGGCCCTCAATGACAAAAAACTCGATGCCCGGCTGCTGCGGGATTTTCAGCAGCGTCACCAGGAAGAGTTAAAAAACATTCTGCGCGGTTTGCTGCCGATGGCGATGATTCCCGCCTGTCTGGCGATGACCGGAATCCCCGACGGACGTCTTGGACATAGCGTCACTGCGGTGGAAAGAAAGCAGTTGCGCTGCTGGATGAAAAACTTCATCATTCAGGTAAATGGTCATCGCCCGCTCGATGAGGCGATCGTTACCGCCGGAGGCGTGTCGGTCAAGGACATCGATCCCCGCACCATGGCCTCTAAAATCGTTGACGGACTTTACTTTGCCGGCGAGGTACTCGACCTTCAGGCCGATACCGGCGGATTCAATCTCCAGGCCGCATTTTCAACCGGCTGGCTTGCCGGTCTGTCGGCCGCAACGATTCACGCTGACACCAGATGACAGTACGATCAATCCCTGACCGCTTGCTGTCGGCGCAGGCTTGACACTCCTCTGCATCTTTGTAAAAATTCGTTTGGATTGTTCTGGATTTCCCTCGCTTTAAGGAGCCTGTTGTGGCCTCTCTGGACTTCGCCAAAGAAAAGCACCGCTTTCGCAAATTTTACGACAGCAATCGCCCCCGGCTGGAGAAGGTCTGCAAAGATTACATCAGCCTTGTCGGCACACTGCTTAAAGACGCCCGGGTCGGTGAGGTGACTAAAATCGAGGGGCGGGTCAAGGACCGGGAAGAATGCATCAAAAAATTCCACCGCAAGTATCAGAGCAAGCTCGAAACGGATGAACAACCCTACGAGATCAAGGACTATCTGTCCGACTTGATCGGCATCCGTGTGGTCTGTCTATATGAGGACCAGATCGCCGCCGTTTCGGAGGTGCTGCAAAAGCACTTCAGGATCATCGATGTCACTGACAAGATTACGGCTGTCGAAAGTACGGAGGGATCCTTTGGCTACAAAGGGCTGCATATGGATCTGGTCCTGAATGAGGAACTGGCCGCACAACAGAAATACCCGCAATATAACGATGTTCCGTTCGAAGTCCAGATCAG
Organism: Desulfuromonadaceae bacterium; assembly: GCA_019429445.1. NCBI lineage: Bacteria > Pseudomonadati > Thermodesulfobacteriota > Desulfuromonadia > Desulfuromonadales > Desulfuromonadaceae > Desulfuromonadaceae bacterium. The sequence goes on along the minus strand of JAHYIW010000006.1, from coordinate 54,218 downwards.
GTCATTGATTCAGGATGCCTGGAGTGTACTCGATCACAAGATCAAATACAAAAAATCGATCCCGGTCGATCTCAAGCGCCGGATTAATATTCTTTCCGCTCTTTTTGAACTGGCTGACCGGGAGTTCAAGGAAATTCGCAATGCGACCAGAGAGCTGATTCAGCAAGCCACGGTCGCGCCGGTGGTCGAATTGCCTGACGCCAACAGCGAAGTTAGCGAACCTTCCTCAACCAGCGACAAAACCATCAATGCGTTTAACTTTCTGCGCATCGCCACGCATTTTTTCCGTGATTTCGAATTCGAGGATTACAAGGTTGACGATTTTGTGCAGGGGATTTTAAGGCTGGACGATTCTTTCCAGAAAGCCGATCTGCACAAAAGTTTGACCGAAAACCTGAAAATTGTCAGTGAATATCGCGATAATTTCATGCTCGAAAATCCCGACAGTTCCTTCAGACCCTACACCACCATCCGCCATTGTCTTTACCTTTACAATCCGGAAACTTTCAGCCGGATTCTGGCCACCCGTCCGAAAGAACGTTTTACCAGCTGGTTACAGGAATTTCATGGCGGCCCGCCCTGAGCCCCTTGGGTCCAGAGCTCTGATCGTTAACTATGTTCCCTGACGCCCCCTGCACCGAGATTCTTTCTTTAACCGTGCAACTCCCTGCTAAATCAGCTTTTCCCTTGACTTATCGTGCTGTTTTGATAGGTTGCTACACTTGATTTTTATCTGAACCGGCGCGGAGGAAACCATGGATTACAAAGACACCCTGAACTTGCCAGTGACCGATTTTCCGATGCGCGGCAATCTGCCGCAACGTGAACCGGAAATGCAGAAAAAATGGCAGGAGATCGACATTAACGCCAAGCTCGAGGAGCGCGGCGTCGAGCTGCCGAATTTTACCCTGCACGACGGTCCTCCTTACGCCAACGGACATATCCATATCGGCCATGCGCTGAACAAAATTCTCAAGGACATCGTCATTCGCAGTCGCCGCATGCAAGGGTTTTATGCGCCCTATGTTCCCGGTTGGGACTGCCATGGTCTGCCGATTGAACTGATGGTCGACAAACAGCTCGGCAAGAAGAAGCGCGACATGAGCAAAGCGGAAGTGCGTAAGGAGTGCCGTGCCTACGCCGCAGAATGGGTCAGGATCCAGAGCGAGGAGTTCCAGCGTCTCGGCATCTTTGGCGACTGGGAGCATCCCTACCTGACGATGACCCCTGACTATGAAGCCGCCACCGCCCGTGAACTGGCCCGCTTTGCCGAGCGCGGCGCGCTCTACAAGGGGAAAAAACCGGTGCACTGGTGTTCGTCATGTGTCACCGCGCTGGCCGAGGCTGAAGTCGAGTATGCCGAACACACCTCGGTATCGATCTTTGTCAAATTTCCCTATCTCGACGAACTCCCCGCGGAACTAGCCTCCTTGCAGGGGAAGCCCCTTTCCTTTGTCATCTGGACGACGACCCCGTGGACGATCCCGGCCAACCTCGGTGTGTGCCTTAATCCCAAGCTTGACTATGTTGCGGTTGCGGTCAACGGCGAAGTGCTGGTCTTCGCCGAGGCGCTTCACGCGGCGGTACTCAAGGAGCTTGGCAGCAATGATTATCAGGTGCTGGCTACCTTCTCCGGGGAACTGTTTGACAAGAAGAACTGCAAGCACCCGTTTTACGATCGCCCGTCGCTGATCATGCTCGGCGACCATGTCACCCTCGAAGCGGGAACCGGCTGTGTTCACACTGCTCCCGGTCACGGCCAGGATGACTACGTGGCCGGTTTGCGTTACGGGCTGGAGGTGTACAATCCGGTCGATGATTACGGCCGCTATCGCCCCGAGGTTGAATTCTTTGGCGGCATCAAGGTTGCCGAAGCGAACGACGCAGTCAACGCCAAACTGACAGAAGTCGGTGCACTCCTCAAACAGAGCAGCCTGTCGCACAGCTATCCGCACTGCTGGCGCTGCAAAAAACCGATCATCTTTCGCGCGACCGAGCAATGGTTTATCTCAATGGCAAAGAACGGCCTGCGTGACAAAGCTTTGCAGCATATCAACGATGTGCAGTGGATTCCGCATTGGGGGCGCGAACGCATCTACAATATGATCGAGAGTCGTCCCGACTGGTGCATCAGCCGGCAACGCAGCTGGGGGGTGCCGATCACTGTTTTCTACTGTACCAAGTGTGATGAACCCCTTGCCGACGGCAAGATCATGCACTATGTTGCCGACCTTTTTGAAAACGGTGGCAGCGACCAGTGGTTTGAAAAGGAAGCCCATGAACTGATGCCGACAGGCACCACTTGCCCGGCCTGCGGGCATGACCAGTTCCGCAAGGAGATGGACATCCTTGATGTCTGGTTCGATTCCGGTGTGTCACACGCCGCCGTGGTCGAAAAACGTCCGGAGCTGTCAACCCCGGCAGATCTGTACCTGGAGGGGAGCGACCAGCATCGCGGCTGGTTCCACTCGTCGCTGCTGGCGTCGGTCGGCACCCGCGATGTCGCTCCGTATAAAGCGGTTCTGACTCACGGCTTCGTCCTTGATCAGAACGGGCGACCGATGTCAAAATCGATCGGCAACGTCGTTTCACCGGAAGAGGTGATCAGCAAGTTCGGCGCTGAAATTCTGCGCCTGTGGGTTGCCACTCAGGATTATCGCAACGATACCCGCGTTGGCGACGCGATTCTCAAACAGGTGTCGGAAGCCTATCGGCGCATTCGCAATACCGCCCGCTATATTCTCGGCAATCTCCACGATTTTAACCCGGCAACCGATCTGGTCGCGCCCGGCGAGCTGGTCGAAATCGATCGCTGGGCGTTATCAAAACTGGAGGGATTGACCTCCCGCGTTGAAAAAGCTTACGCAGACTACGATTTTCACATCCTTTATCATGCGGTACACAATTTTTGTTCCGTCGACATGAGTGCCTTTTACCTCGACATTCTCAAGGATCGTCTCTACATCGCTCCGGCTGCCAGCATCGCCCGGCGCAGCGCGCAGACCGCCATGTATTATATCCTCGACGCGCTGACCCGGTTGATTGCGCCGGTCCTGGCCTTCACTGCCGACGAGATCTGGGCCGAACTGCCCGGTGAACGCGAAGTGAGTGTTCATCTGGCGCGCTTTCCGCGTTTTGAGCTGAAGCTGATCGACAGCGAACTGGAAGCCCGCTACGAGCGCCTGATGAAGATTCGGACCGACGTGTCGAAAGCGCTGGAAGTTGCGCGCGGCGACAAGCGCATCGGCCATTCCCTCGACGCCAGGGTGCTGCTCGCGGCCGAGGGACCGGCGCAACAATTGCTCTATGATTATCGTGATGAGCTGGCGACCTTCTTTATTGTCTCGCAAGTCGAGGTATGTGAGACGCTCAATGACGGCTGTGCCGGTGAGCAAGTCAGCGGGTTGAAAATCCGCATCGACAAGGCCGCAGGCAAAAAATGTGAGCGCTGCTGGAACTATGCGGAAACGGTCGGCAGCCACACCGACCACCCGACCATCTGCACCCGCTGTCGTACGGCACTCGGTTGATCGGGAGCTGACCGATGCGTTTTCGGCTCCTTTTAGTGCTCACGCCGCTGCTTGTGATTATCGATCAGGCGACAAAACTCTATATCGACCGGAACTTTTATCTGCATCAGTCGGTGACGGTGATCGAAAATTTTTTCAACATCACCTACGTTCGCAACAAAGGCGCGGCGTTCGGTATTCTGGCGGACAGCGCAATCCGGATTCCGTTTTTTATCGTCATTACTCTCGTTGCTTTAATCGGTATCCTCTGCTATCTGAACAAGTTGTCGTCCACCCAGAGATTGCTTAATCTGTCGCTGGTGTTGATTTTTTCCGGAGCGTTCGGCAACCTGATTGACCGGGTGCGCTACGGGGAGGTTATCGATTTTCTCGACGTGTACTGGTACCGCTACCATTGGCCGGCCTTTAATGTTGCCGACTCGGCAATCTGCATCGGGGTCGCTTTGCTGCTGCTCGATATGTGGTTGTCAGAACGGGTAAAAAAGGGAGGAACCGTGACTTCAGGAGAAAATCCGTGAAATCGTTGCTGTTGATTTTCGGCCTGCTCACGACCTTGGGTCTGTGCGGCTGCGAAACCGGTCGCGGCTTGAAAAATGATTGACGCGAGGTCGGCAAGGAGATCGGTACCGGATTCTCTGAAACCGGTCGCGTAATCAAGGATTCTGTCAAATAAGAAGGAGATACCACAATGATTAAGCAGTGGGCGATCCTGCTGATTGTGCTGTTTAGCGTCAGCGGCTGCAATACCGTCAAGGGGTTGGAAAAAGACCTCACCAAGGCGGGGAAGGGGATCGAAAAAGGGATTGAAAAGACCGGCGAGGGCTTGGAACGCCTGGGTGAAAAAATGCAATAGCTGACGCCAGCCTGAAATATTCTCACAAAAAAAGAGCGTGCCACCAGGGCACGCTCTTTTTTTACACTGTCGCAGTTGCCGAATTACTTGGCGAGCAGTTCAACCACTTTGTCGGTGAAGGGGTTAGCGAAGAGGATGATCATCGCCACAACGAACACGTAGATGGCCAGAGACTCGATCATCGCCAGACCGATCATCATCGTGGTCAGGATCTTGCCACTGGCGCCCGGATTACGCGCAACGCCTTCAACAGCTTTCTGAATTGCCAGACCTTGACCGATACCGGTACCGAAAGAACCGAGACCCATGCCGATACCTGCTGCCATTACACACCATGCGAAAAATTCCATTGTTTTACTCCTTCTGAAACTGTGGGTTTATTGTTCCTAAATAATATAGGACCTGATTCGCCGCAGCGAATTAATGCGCTTCTTCAAGTGCCCCGGCAATGTAGATCATCGCCAGCAGGGTAAAAACGAACGTCTGGATAAAGGCGATCAGCACCCCCATCAGCATCATCGGCACCGGTAACAGGAACGGCACCAGCATCAGGAAGATCATCAGGACGATTTCATGTCCATACATGTTCCCGAAAAGACGCAGTGAAAGCGACAACGGGCGAGCCAGATGGCCAATAATTTCAATAATGAAGATCAACGGTGCCAGCACCAGGATCGGGCCCATGAAGTGTTTGAGATAGGACACGCCATGCTCCTTGAATCCAATCACATGGGTCATCACAAAGACCGTCAGCGCCAGGGCAAAGTTGGTGTTCAGGTTTGCCGTTGGTGGATAAAAACCGGGGATCAACGCAATCAGGTTCGAGACCAGAATAAAGAGCGCAAAGGTCGCCAGCATCGGGAAGTAAGACATCCCTTTGGGCCCCATGGTATCGTGAACCATCCCTTCAATCCCGGAAACAACGGTCTCCATGAGGTTTTGCACCCCATCCGGAACCATCTTCACCGCACGGGAAGCAATAAATGCCAGTACGATCAATACCAGCATGACAAACCAGGTATAGGTTACGTGCTCGCCGACATGCATGTGCAGTTGTTCTTCAAGCCACTTCAGAAATAAAAATGGGTGAGTCATGAGCTTACGGCCTCCTCGTAAACATCGATCGTTCTATGGCGACCCAGAGAATATTCAGGATCACGGTTGACAACCCGACGGCGAGTCCGAGAGGATTCACCTTGAGTACCACGATTAAAACCACCAGGGTCGCGGCCAGTGCGCCGAGTCGCACAAAATATGAATGTTTAAAACCACGAGCCGCGAAGCTCGTCGGATTTTGCAGCGTTTTTACCAGCGCGTGATGCAGCCAGTAAAAACCGATAATCGCGGTCAATCCGCCAGCCAATACGCCAAGCGTGACTGCTTTCGAATGCCACAATAAACTGAGAATCAGCAGTGCACAGAGAATAACCCAGTTGCGTATCGCCAGCTGCCGGGGCAGCTGTTCATCGCGGTCCGTCTCCACCTTCTTGGTTGTCGTCATCATTGTGTTGCTGGCGACGCAACTCCCGATCCGTTAAAATGTAAATATTACGAAAACCCGACACAATGCCTAAGCCGAGGAAAATCATGGTTAACCACGGCTCGGTTCCGAGCCACTTGTCAAGATAGTGCCCCATCGCCAGACCGATGAGGGTCGAGGCAACGATCGAAATGCCCACACTGGAAAGAAATCCCAGCGATTTAATCAGTTGCCGTTTGTCTTCAGCCATAATTTTTAATTGGATACAGCATACAGATCGAGGGTAAAAACCACGGATAAATAGCACAGTGAAGAGATCAGTGTCAACCGCTTTGTGCACCCGCCAATCCCCTGGCGAAAATAGTGACCTCCGGTTCATTGCGCAAGGAACCGGCCCGGTTTTCTTCCTGTTTTTTGAGAATAACTACCTTTTTATAAATTTAATGATAAGATGTTTGCCGATTCGTTTTATGGGTGGCTGAACACTAACGTAGTCGGGAGGAAAGTATGACTGAGAAAGCTGGCGTTGCTGCAGAAACCGTATCAACAGAAACTGAGGTTTCTCGAGAGGATCAGGCTGCAAAAGTTGTTAAAAATCATCTGTACATGGCTGCCGGTTTTGGAGTGATTCCCATTCCGATTGTCGACATGGTTGGTTTTATGGCCGTGCAGTACGACATGACGAGGAAGATCACCGACATTTACGCCGTCGATTTTTCCAAGGAGCGGATACGGACCATTGTTATTTCTCTGCTCGGCAGCATCCTGCCCGTCGCGCTGACCGGCACAGCGGCCAGTCTGCTCAAGTTTGTTCCGGTGCTGGGTACTTTTTCCAGTTCGATTGCGGTCAGTTCTCTGGGCAGCGCCTCAACCTACGCCATCGGTCGGGTGCTGATCCAGCATTTTGAAGCGGGCGGAACGTTGCTTGACTTTGATGCGGCGAAAATGCGTGACTATTTCAAGCAGGAATTCAAGGCTGGCAAGGAAACGGCAAAAGCGGCCAAATAATTTGTCTTTTACCGGGGTTTCCAGCGGGAACCCCGGGCTTCTCAGGTGGGCTGTCATGGGATTGCTTCTATCGCCGTATTTTCTGGTTTACCTGTTGGTTTCGATTGTGGTCGCGTTGTTCGGCTGCCAGAGAAAGCTCGGATTCTGGGGCTATCTGTTTGCCTCTTTGCTCCTTACTCCGCTGCTCGGTCTGTTGCTGGTGATTGTTTCGGCTAAAAAACCTTCCCCGGCGTGAGCACCCTGGTCTGTCTGCCTTTCGCGGGGGGCAATCAATCGTCTTTTGCTTTTCTGCGGCGGCACCTTCAACCTGACCTTCGGCTCAAGGTGCTGGAGTATTCCGGGCACGGACAACGGATCAATGCCCCGTTGCTCGATTGTCTCGACGCCGTCGTTGAGGATGCCCACCAGCAACTGCTCGCCGCACCGGAAGATGATTATCTTCTCTTCGGGCACAGCATGGGCGCCTGCGTTGCTTTCCTCCTTGCCGAGCGACTGAACCACTCTGTATTGCCGCCACCCAAACATGTTTTTCTCAGTGGCCATGGTGTCATTACCGAGCGTCGCAGACGCCAGCGGCATCTGCTCCCGTCTGACCAGTTTTTCGCACTCCTTGCCGAGATGCAGGGGACCCCGTCGGAAATCCTCGATTGCAGGGAATTGCTTGAACTTTTTGAGCCGATCTTGCGAGCGGATTTTGCCGTGCTGGATAACTACCGGCGCACAAACTTTTCACCACTGCCGTATTCTTTCACCGTGCTTCACGGACAAAATGACGTCCATACCTCGCGTGACAGTGTGCAGGCATGGCGCAGATTGTGCCTCGGTGATTTCAGCTTCCATGAATTTTCGGGGGGACATTTTTTTATTCATGACCACCCGCAGATGCTTGCTCAACTTATTGCCGATGTTGCTTTTGGCTGAAAACATGGAAGCCGAAACAAATATTGTTGTTGCATTTTGTACCCCCGAGTTTACTCCGGGGCAGGAGGGCTTTCTGCCGACAAGCTTTCTTGCGGCGGCGAACCGCTATCATCAGCCGCTTGATCGGCAGCGGGCCATTGCCGGTAAATTGCTGCTCCGCGAGATTCTGATGCGTTATTTCGGCTACCCGCATGATGTCTTGCAGCGAGTCGCCAGGACTCCGCTCGGCGCTCCGGTCCTTCTGGAGAGCACGCACCACCTGAGTATCACCCATGCGGGAGAACTCGTTGCCTGTGCGGTGGGTGACGCGCCGGTTGGAATCGATCTGGAACAGGCCCCGATCGAAGCTTTCGAAAGTTGCTTGCGGGCCTTCGGTGCGTCGATCACTGCAGCGCTGATGAAAAAAGCGGACCCGGCAAGCGAATTTCTTTATTTGTGGACGCGCACGGAAAGTGTTCTCAAGGCCAGGGGAACGGGAATAATCAACGATCTGTCGGGAATAAATGTTTTTGCTGAGACGTTGCAAATCGCTGATGAGCTCTGGTACACTCGCGAGGTTGCAACTGGCCGTGCTGACCACCTTTGTCACGTTGCCAGCCGCACCCCTCCGGTTATCCAGCGGTACACACTGCAATTATAACCAAAGCGGGATACGCTGCCCCGTTATTTTCCATGCGACCGTTCGCCAGAAAGATGCCTTATGGCAAATACCTTGATTAAGCTGGTTCTGCTTCCGGTTATTTTTTCGGTTCTCTGGTCGCCGTCACTTTTCTGCGCGCAATTTTCCGCGGATATACAGCGCATCAAGGAGCGGGGGACAATTGTCGTCGCCCGCTATCATGAAGATCGTTTCCCCTTTTTTTTCCATTCTGCCGGAAATCTTGCCGGGCTCGATGCAAAAATCGCCGAAGAGGTGGCCCGCCTGCTGGGGGTTACGGTTGAGTATCACATTGCCTCATCGTTTGATGAAATTGTCGATGTGGTTGCTGCCGGTCAGGCTGACGTCGGTATTTCCGAGCTGAGTATTACTCTGGCTCGCGCCCAGAAAGTAGCCTACACTGAACCGTATGCACTCTTGTACAAGGCCCTGTTAATCGACCGGGTCGGGGCGACGCAGCGCAAACGCGGCGATGATCCGTTTCTGCTCTGCAACCATCCTGACGCCAGGATCGGCGCGCTGAAAGGGTCTTCACACCTGGAAACGGCAAAGGAATTTTTCCCTTTGGCAGAAATTTTGCCTTATGCTTCATTCCTCGATGCGGTGGCGGCCTGTCTGGCCGGCGAGATTCTGGCCGTTGTGTCTGATGACAGACAGATAACCTATCTGCTGCGCGAGGATCCGGCCATTGTTCTTAAACTGCGGGCCATGATTCTCAAGGATCAAATTGACCCGATCGGTATAATCACCCATGCTGACAATACCCATTTGTTGTCGTGGCTGAATCTGTATCTGCACACGCGAAAAATCAGCTATACGACCGATTCGCTCCTGAAGCTTTATGCGCCCCCCGCAGAACATTAAACAGCAGACGGAATGCTATTTTTATGGTGTCAAAAAGAGCAAACAAAGCGGCAAGAAAAAATCTGCTGTTGAACCCCTGGATCGCGCTGGGGGGGATGCTCGCCGGCGCGGTGTTTGGGCTGTATTTCAGGAGCTTCTCTGATTATCTCGGTTCAGTCGGCAAATTGTATATGGCCCTGCTGGGGATGGGGGTTCTGCCGATTATTCTCACCGCAACGGTTTCCGGGATCGGTCGACTGTTAAAGTCGGGGACGTCGGGGCGTTACATCAGGCGGCTGCTTGCGGTCTTCTCCGGGGGAGTGATCCTGGCATCGCTGGTGGGGGTGGCAGCCGGCATTATCGGTCGACCGGGACTGAACCTTGACGACCAGACCCAGGCGGAACTCGGCAGTATTTTTCTGCGCGCGGAGGTTTATTCATCGACCGAAAACGCCAGTCCTTCGGCAAATTTCTTTGAATTTCTGCACAAGCTGGTTCCTGACAACTTCTTTTCGTCGCTAAGTGAGGGGCAAACCCTTTCGGTTGTTCTGGTCTCCATTCTGCTCGGGTGCGCCGTTGGTCTGAGCCAGAAAAAATCGAGCCAGATGGTTCTGGATGGCCTGGATATTTATTATGACGCGTTTTTGAAAATCATTGGCTGGGTTCTCTATGCGCTCCCGGTTGGATTGTTTTGTTTTTCTGCCGGGCAGGTCGCGACCGTCGGACTCGGCGTCTTCGTGGCGCTGGGGAAGTTCATTCTGGTTTTTTACCTGGCCTGTTACTTCATGTGTTTTTTATATTCGCTGGTCATCTGGCGTTCAACCAGTCTTTCACTGTTCCAGTCATTGCTGAAGCTTAAGGAGCCTTTGATTATGGCGTTCGGCACCCGGAGCAGTATCGCAACGCTGCCGGTGGCGCTGCGCTGTCTGAACGAGGATCTCAATATTGATCGGGAAGTGTGTGACATGGTTGTCCCGCTCGGGGTGGTGCTCAATAAACACAGCTTTCCACTCTGTTTCTCCCTTACTGCCGTCTATGTTGCCCAACTTTATCTGCTCCCACTCTCGTTCAGTCAATACGCACTCATCGTTCTGACCTCGACTCTGGTGGGGATGGCGGCTTCCGGGCCGCCGTTGGTCGTCGCCGCTATGGTCACCTTTGTGCTCGGGCCGGTGGGGTTGCCGGTCGAAATCGGAGTGATCATGCTTGCCGCTGCCGGGCCGATCATTGAGCCGATCATTACCGTGCTGAACATTCATGCCCCCTGTGCCGCCGCCTGTCTGATCGACCGGCAGGGAAGCCGTTCAAAAAAAAGGACTGAGCCAATAATTGCGGTCGGTGGAGCGTAGTAAAAGGAATCGGTTAAAGATATTTCAGCAGCAAGCTCCGCAGAAAAAGCGCACGAGCATTTATTGCGGATATTCCGGTCACCCTTCAATCGGTTGATTTGAACGTTTTGCAAAATGGAATTTATGGAGGATAGTCGTTGCTTATGACCAAAATCATTGCCATTGCAAATCACAAGGGCGGTGTTGGTAAAACCGCGACAGCAGTTAGCCTGTCCTCAATTTTTGCCGGGCAGGGGCGCAAGGTTCTACTGATAGATTTTGATCCTCAGGGCAACGCCTCTGCCTGGCTGCATGCCAGGGAAAGCGGAGGAAACTTGCTGGCGGCTCTGGCCGCCGAGGCTGATCTTGTTGTCGAGGACACCAGCTTCGCTGGTTTGCAGCTGGTCGCCGGGGGGCTTCCATTGGCCTCCGCGCAAAAGGTTCTGGATACGGAAACAGGTGCGGAGCATTTGCTGCGCGAATTGCTGCAACGTTCAGTCGGCAGCTGGGATATGATCTTTCTGGACTGCCCCCCCGGCCTCGGTTTTCTCACCCTCAACGCCCTTGTCGCCTCCACCGATATTTTGCTCCCCCTCGAAGCGCATCCGCTGGGATTGAGAGGGGTGAATGATTCGCGCAAGGTGATCAACGCCGTCCAGCAACGTTTGAATCCCGCAACCAAAATTACGGGGGTTCTCCCCTGTCGTGCCCATCTGCGTCGCACCCTCCATCGCGAGGTCATGGTCGCGCTTGAATCCGCCTTTCCCGGACACGTTGCGCCGCCGGTCCGGGAGAATGTGGCCCTTGCCGAAGCGCCCGCTCACGGTCTGCCTATCAACCATTACAGCCCCCGCTCCCATGGTAGCAATGACTATCGCAATGTTGCCAGATGGCTGTCACGACAGATGTCCAAGGAGGAGGTATGACGCGCAAACCAAGAATGCCGCACAATCCGTTGCTGGAGGATCTGGCCGCGTCGCAGGCGGAGATTGATGTGATGCTGGGGAACAATTTTGGCCGTTCGCGAGTTGCCACAGTGCCTCCGGAAGCAAACGAACCCCGCTCAGAGAGCGCGGACGATGAGCGCCGACGCGAGGCTTTGCATCTTTTGCGGCGGCGGGTTATCGCGGCCTCGGGAGCCGGACTGATCCCTTCACCTTTTCTCGATTTGGCAGCCATCGCTGCAATTCAGCTGGAGCTGGTGAAAGCTCTGGCGGCACTCTATAATGTTTCATTTCGAGAATCTCTGGGGAAAAGTCTGCTCGCCTCCCTGACCGGCGGGGCACTCCCTTTCCTTGTTGCTCCGAGCCTCTGTTCTCTGCTCAAAGTTGTTCCGCTTGTCGGCTTTCCGGTCGGAGCGCTTTCCGTTTCGACCGTTGGAGCAGCAACCACGTACGCGGTGGGGCGCGTCTTCATCATGCATTTTTCAGCTGGAGGGACACTGCTCGACTTCGATCCCCAGGCAATGCGTGATCACTTTCGCAAGGAGTACGCGGCGGCACCGCAGGCAGTCAAAATCAAACATCACGATTGATCATAGTATGTTCCCGGTTGTTAAGCTTATCTCCAGCAAGGGGTTGCCATGAAAACGATTGCTTTGAAATTCATCACCGTTGCCCTGTTCTTCCTGTTATTGCCCCAGCCGAGTTTTGCCGGGGAAGAGGCCCCGCCCGCTCCAGCCAACTGGTGGGTGAAGAGCGCGCTTGACCCGACCGCACAATATGAGGGGGTGCTGCTGAAGGCTGATCTGTCATTCACCTACAACAAGCTCACCGGCAACACTGCCGGGTATGCCCGGGGGATCAATTCCGGGGTGATTCTGCGCAGCGGACAATTTACGGGGCAGGCGAGTCACGAAAGAAACGACAAAGATATCACCCAGGGCGCAGATCGGGTGGAAAGTGAAAAATGGACGACCGTTGTCACTGGACAGTTCGACCTCTGCCGCCATGGCTATGTCGGGGCAGGGCACATCTGGGAGCTGGATACCAACAACAATATTGTGCTGCGGAAAATCTTTATTGCCGGGGTGGGAAGTTACGTGCTGAGCTCCGAAAAAGCCAATGTGAATGTTTTTCTCGCCGCCGGGCAAACGGACGAGGAATATGACGCAATCGTTCAACGTTACACATCGCTCGTTCGACGCAACTACAACATGCTGTATTTTTATCAGACGTTTGACTGGCAGATTACCGAATGGCTCGGGTTGAGCCAGGGCTTTCGCCTCATTCGCTCTTTTTCAAAGATGAATGAATTTGACATGCAGGGCGACACTTCAGCGACATTTGTTTCCGGCAAGAGTGAACGCAACCTGATTCAGGCGACGGTTGAGTTGCAGATTCCGGTGCGAAAATATTTAAACATCTTTACCACCTACCGTTACAACTACGATTCACACCCCTGGCCGGGGAACAAGAGTGCCGATACGCTGACGACCACCGGAATTCGTTTCTCTTACTAAAAGGCCTGTAGGAAAATAACATGACCATCTTGCATCTCATCTTTCGGCCATCTTCGGTCGCAGCTCAATCACAAAATCCTCGACTTAGCCCTGCCAGGCCTGCGGTTTTGTTCAATCGCTGCAACCGAATCTGACCCAAATCTGAGCGCAATATCGGCCACCTTGTTTTCCTGCAGGCCCTAAAAGACGGCATTATGAATCACCGAATTTTACAAGAGCTGTTTGAAGCTGCTGCGGTAGAGCATGCCGCGCGTCCGGCAGTCATCGCCGCCGCTAAAAGTATCAGCTACGCCGAGCTTAACGCGCGGGCCAATCGCATTGCGTGGACGCTCAAGGAGGCTGGACTCCCGCCTGGGGGAATTGTGGCCCTGGTCTTCGATTCCTCCATCGCATATATCTGCGCTCTTCTGGGGGTACTGAAGACGGGCTGTGCCTTCATGCCGATTCCGCGTAATATCCCTGCCTCGCGTCTGGCAAAGGTGTTTAGCCACACGCGTCCCGGTGCTTTGATTAGCTCCGCGACGGAGGCGGATCTTCTTTGCACGTTGCTGGAAGAGCTGCCGCTACCCGTTCCTGTCACCGTGCTGCTTGACCATCAGGGACAACCCGAAAGCCACGGCAAAGAACCGGGCCAGCCTGCGGTTACACTTGCGCACGATAACCCGCCGTCATTGGCCACTGCCGATGCGGGAGCCTACGTGATCTTCACCTCCGGATCGACCGGGGAACCGAAGATAATTCTCGGACTGCAAAAAAGTCTCTGCCACTTCCTCCACTGGGAACGGCAGGAATTCGCCCTCGATGCTTCGTTGCGCACCCTGTCCCTCGCTCCGCCGACGTTCGACGTCAGTCTGCGTGATCTGCTGTTGCCACTGTCGTGTGGCGGTGCCGTCTGTATTCCGGATCCTGCCGTACGCCAGAATATTCCCGCACTGGTGCGTTTTGTCCGCGCGCACGGGGTTAACCTGATCCATTGCGTCCCCTCACTCTTTCGCGAAATCACCCGGCATCTGGTGGCGGATGACCCGACCGGTTTTAGCGCGGTGAACTATCTGTTGCTGGCCGGTGAACCGCTCTACGGTGCTGACGTCATCCGCTTTCGCGAAGGCACCGAGGGCGCGACGGAACTGGTCAACCTCTATGGCCCTTCGGAAACCACCCTGGCAAAGTTATTTTTCCGTATCGGTGACGAACCGCTCGCGCCGGGGCAGATCGTTCCGGTGGGACGCCCGATCAACAACACGGCGGCCCTGATTCTCAAAAATGGCCGCCTGTGTAAAATCGGTGAAGTCGGTGAAATTCACCTCAAAACCCCTTATCGCTCCGGCGGCTATCTCGGCGCGGAGGAACTCAACGCGCAGGTTTTTATCCAGAACCCCCTCAGCGATACCCCGGACATCATCTACAAAACCGGTGACATGGGACGCTATCGCCCCGATCGCGCGGTTGACTTTATTGGCCGCCTCGATCGCCAGGTCAAACTGCGTGGTCACCGGGTCGAGCTGCCGGAGGTCGAACAGGCCGTGGCGGCCATCGACACGGTCCGCCAGGTGTATGTCGCCACCCATCTGCGCGAAGGGCTGGTCGATGGCCTGATCGGTTATTTCACTGCCGACACAACGCTTGAAACGGCACAGCTCAGCGCCTCATTGCAGGGGACCCTTCCCGACTATATGATCCCCGCCATCTTTCTGCAGCTGGAGAAATTTCCTCTCAACCTGCACGGCAAGGTCGATCCACAACGGCTGCCCAAACCGGAAGCGCTCCTCTATCAACAGGACGCGTATGTCCCCCCCAAAACAGCCACGGAAAAACAGCTTGCGGCACTCTTCGCGACCACTCTCGGGCTGGAGCGCATCAGTGTCGACAGCTCGCTGCTGGCAGCCGGGGCCAACTCCCTGACGATGATCAAACTGGCCGGATCGCTCTACCGCGAGCTGGGCGTGAACGTCGACATTGCGACGATCTTCGCCAAACCGAGTGCGCGGCAACTCGCCGCCTGGATCGATGCCGAGGCCGGGCGCGGCGAATATCAGCCGATCCCGCGGGTTGCGACCGCCGCCAGCTATCCGCTCTCCAACGCCCAGCGCCGCCTCTGGGTTCTTGACCGGATGGAACCGGGGAACTGCGCCTACAACGTCTTCGGTGCCGATCGCATCGACGGGCCCCTCGATTTTGACGCACTGCAAGCGGCCTTTGCCCGACTGGTCGAACGCCACGAAATCCTGCGCACCATCTACGGCGAGGTTGACGGCGTGCCGTACCAGCGGGTGCTGAGCGACGTGTCCTTCAGCGTCGCGCGCGAAGACCTCTCTTGCTCCCCCGGTCCGGAATCCGCCGCAGTGCAACGCTGCGTCGAACTGGCCGCGCTGCCGTTCGAGCTGACCACTGATCTGCCGCTGCGGATCCGGCTGCTGCGGCTCGCCCCGCACTGTCACCTGCTGGCGTTCACCATGCATCACATTGCCGGGGACGGCTGGTCGCTGGGGGTATTGTTGCGCGAGTTTCTGGCCCTTTATCGGGCGGCGGTCAACCAGGAAGTCAACCCGCTGCCGCCACCGACGCTGCACTATCGCGACTACGCCGCCTGGCAGCATGCCCGCCTGGAGGGAGGCGAGCTGGAGCGGGAACGCCACTATTGGCAGCACCGCTTGGCGACGGTCGCCGAGCCGCTGAATCTGGCCACCGACTTTCCGCGTCCGCCGCTCCCCTCCTGGCAGGGGGCGACCGGTCAGGACCTCTTTCCCGCCGCGCTGAGCGCGGCGTTGGCCACCCTGGCCACCACCCACCAGACCAGCCTCTTCATGGTTCTGCAAACACTGGTGCGCGTGCTGCTCTACCGTTACACCATGCAGGAAGAAATCGTCCTCGGCACCGTCAGTGCCGGGCGCACCCATCCCGACCTTGAGGATCAGGTCGGTTTTTATGTCAACACCTTGGCTCTGCGTGAGACCGTCCGCCCCGCCGAGAACTTTGTCACCCTGCTTAAGCGGGTCCGGCAGAGTACCCTGGAGGCGTTTGACCATCAGTCCTATCCCTTTGACCGGCTGGTCGATGAACTGCCGCTGTTGCGCGATACCGCCCGCGCCCCGCTCTTCGATGTCATGCTGGTACTGCAGAACAACGACGTGCCGCGCTTCGCGGTCGAGGGGCTGACGATCACCCCGTTCGATATTCCCGAACACACCAGCCGGTTTGACCTGACCTTCCTCTTTCAGCCGCAAGATGAGCAGCTGGCGGTGCAGCTCAACTACAACACCGCCCTGTTTCGTCCGGCGACGATCAGCGCCATGCTCACCCACCTGCACACCCTGGCCACGGCGCTGGTCGCCGACCCGCAGGCGGCGGTGGGGCAGGTCGAGATGCTGGCTGCGGCAGAGCGGCAGCGGATCGTGGCGGCATCCCGGGGAGAAGCGCGTCCGTTGCCGGACGGCATCACCATCATCGATCTGTTCCGGGCGCAGGCTAACAGCACGCCTGACCATCCGGCGCTGGTAGCCCAGAGTCGCAACTGGAGTTACGCCGAACTCGACCGGGTCACCGACCAGATGGCGATCAACCTGGCAGCGCACCACGGTGTCACCCCCAAAGACCGCGTTGCGCTCTACTGCGCACGGGGGCCGTGGACGGTGCTGGCGGCGCTGGCGGTGCTCAAGGCCGGTGCCATCTACGTCCCGATCGACGCCCGTTATCCGGCCGAGCGCGTGCAGTTTCTGCTCGCAGATGCCGCTCCGGCGCTGGTGGTCTGCTGCGAGGTGGACAGCGCCGGGGCGCCGGTCGGAGACCGACCGCTGCTCGCCGCACCTGACTTGGCGGCAATGAATGCGAGCCATCCACTCCCCCCCGTGCCGCGCCCGGCAGATCCGGCCTATCTGATCTACACCTCCGGTTCCAGCGGGCAACCGAAGGGGGTGCTGGTGCCGCATCGCGGGATGGTCAACCTGGCGCGGGAGCAGCAACGGGGATTTGCTCTTGAATCGACCGACCGGGTCTTGCAGTTTGCCGCGCCGGGGTTCGATGCCGCCGTCGCTGAAACGTTTGTCACCCTGACCTGCGGCGCGACCTTTGTTTGTACCACCGAAGCAGAGATTGAAGATCGGGAGAGAATGCTGGCGCTGCTGACCGGGCAGCAGGTGACCGTGGCAACCTTTCCTCCGTCCTATCTGGCAAATTTTACCGCCACGGAGCTGGCCGGGCTCACGACGATCATCACCGCCGGGGAGAGCCCTTCCCCACAGCTGGTGCGGGAATTTGCTCCCCGCTTGCGTTACATCAATGCCTACGGCCCGACCGAGAATACCGTCTGTGCCACGTTGCACACCGTCAACCCGGCGGACAGCGCTGCTGACACCATCCCGATCGGGCGCCCGATCGCCAATGTCGCCACTTATCTGCTCGACCGCCAGTTGATGCCGGTGCCGGACGGGGTGGCGGGGCAGATCTGCCTCGGCGGCGTGGCTCTGGCTGACGGCTACTGGCGGCGACCGGAACTGACCCGCCAGGCGTTTGTGCCGCATCCGCTGGTTGCGGGGGAACGTCTCTACCTCACCGGCGATCTGGGCAAACGGCTGCCGGAGGGGGAACTGCTCTTTCTGGGTCGCATCGATGAACAGGTCAAGATCCGCGGTTACCGGGTGGAACTGGAAGAGGTGCGGCAGGTGCTGGCGCAACACCCCGACATCCGCGATGTGGCGGTAACCCCGCTCGGCGAAGCGGGGGCCTGGTCCGATCTGCTGGGCTGTTATGTGACCACTGCGAACGGACCGACCCCGACCGAGTTGCGCAGCTGGCTGAGCGCCAGACTGCCGCATTTCATGGTGCCGGGGCGGCTGCTGGCGGTTGACCGAATTCCGCTCAACCGCCATGGCAAGGTCGATCTGCGCGCGCTGCCAGCACTGCAATCAAATGCGTCTCAAGTGTCTGCAAATGATGCGCTGACCGATCAGCACGAGTTGCTGGTTGCCGGTTTGTTTGCCGAGGTGCTGGGTGTCCCGGTCACCGGCAGATCCGCCCACTTTTTCGAGCTCGGCGGCAATTCGCTGCGCGCGCTGCGTTTGCTGACACGGTTACGGCAACACTTTCCTGACGTCAGTGCCGCCATGCTCTATCGCCATCCATGTCTTGGCGACCTGTGTGCCGCCCTGCAAACCGGCCCCGCGCCATTTTACACCATCCATCATGAGGGGACGGATTCTGCCGTCGATATCTTTCTCTTTCCCTCGATTGACAATCTTTTTGCGCCGATCAGCAGCCGTATCGCCGAGGCACTCCACCCCCATCGCGTCATCTCTTTCAATTTTTCTCCAGAGCGGTTTACCGACCGTTGCGAACAAACGGTGCGTGAACTGATGCGCACACCACAGCAGACCCTTTTTGTCGGCTACTCGGGAGGGGGGAACTTTGCCTGCGATATTTCCAGCCGGTTGGGCACGAATGCCCCGAAAACTTTATTGTTGCTCGACTCGTGGATCTTTGAAGAAGCCCCTGACCCGGCAGATTATCTGTCGTGGAATCAGGAACTCTGTGATAGAATCGGCTCGTTTGATTATCATAAGCCATGCTCGGACTACATTAAAGTCTTGCCGCGCTGTCATGGTGCGGTCACGGTAGCCAGCGACATCGTCCTGATCGCCTCGACCGATAATGAACGTGAAGACCGCAAAATGCACCGCCAGTGGGAGCAAAAGACCGCCGGTATGTTTCAGACTCTGCCGGGAAACGGTAATCATTTCGCGATGGTTGACGACGAACATTTCGCACATAACATCCAAATTACCAAGAGGATTATTGATGGACTCACAACGGTTTAACCAGTTCCTTATCCTTTCGAGATATGCATCTGTCAACCTCCTCCTGATCCTCCTGCTTTGCCTGACCGCCTGCTCCGATGAGAAGTTGGGCAACTATCCCCAGCAAAGTCTCGACGAGATTGCGCTGGAGCGGACTGAAACCCTCAACGTACCCTCCGTCAGTATCGCGGTGCGCAGTTCAAGCAATCAGGTCGATACCGTTGTGCATGGCGTGGAAGACCTGACCACCCAGGTTCCGGTTACGATTCATTCCCTCTACCGGATCGGTAGCCTGACCAAAATGTTCGTCGCCGCTAAAATTTTACAGATGGTCGAAGCCGGGCTTTTCTCGCTGGGCGATACGCTGGCAGAGCTTCTCCCCGCCGAAGCCGTGGTGTTGAACAACTACCGACCGCAAGAAGTGCAACTGTTCAACCTGCTCGATCACACCAGCCTGATTTGCAGTTTCACTGAAATGCCGGAATGGGGCGGAAAATTCACCAGCGAACCAACCTATCGTTGGACACCGGCGGAACTCCTCAATACCGTTGCACCGTTCAATGTCGATTATTGCAACGAGGAAGACCAAACCTGGCATTATTCGAATACCAACTACGTCCTGCTCGGCAAAATCATTGAAAAGTATGACCCCGCCGGGCGCTCCTATGGTCAGGTTATCGCCGACGATATTCTCACCCCCCTTGGCCTGACCGAGACGTTTATCCCCTCTTACCATTTCCCCGCCCTCAGCCGCTCCATCCACGGCTATGTTAACTGGAATTTTGACCTTGCGCCGCTGGAAGATGTGACTGCCATTGACTGGTCCTTCACCTGGGCCTCCGGTGAAATGCTGTCGACCCCGACCGATCTGACCCTCTGGGTTAAGTCGTTGCTGACCCCCGGCGTCGTTCTGCCGGCGGCAATGTTGGATCAGATGAAAGATACGGTCGATACCGGACTGGAGGGCGGTTATCGTTACGGGTTGGGATTGATGGAGATCAGCCTTTGGGGAACTTTTGGTCATGCCGGAGGTCATCCCGGTTTTGATTGTACCGCCCAATACCTGCCGGAATACGACCAGTCCGTCGCGATGTGTGAAAATCGCACCCTCGGCAACCATCAAAAAACCGATACGGCCTTCCTCGGTTCCGTTTTGCGCAGTCTGCATCCGGAAAAAAATTACCCGCTGCTGCCGGGAACCATTCTGTTGACGGATTAATTCATGGACCTGACTATCTACAAATTTCTGTTCAGTAACGCCGGGGCTTCACGCAAACGAATCATTGCCGCCACGGTGATTTCCGGGTGCGCCAATGCCGCGTTCATGGTGATTGTCAACTCGGTTGCCAGTGATTTTTCGGAGATCAACGTTCGCTATTTTCTGATGTTTATTCTCTGTATCCTGATCTACGTACAGGCGAAAAAATATGCCCTGCTCGGAACCTCACAGGTTGTGCAGCAGAATATTTCGCAAACCAACCTGCGCATCATCAGTCGCGCCCGCAAGATGGGGCTCGACGATTTTGACCGGGTCGGTGCCCAGACCATCTACCGCAATCTGCTGGAACACAGCGAAATCATTTATGAATCGTCACGCATGGCGGTGTCTGCTACAGCGGGCGCGGTGATGCTCTTCTTCTCCTCAATCTATATTTACCTGCTCTCCCCCGCGGCCTTCTGGATTATTACCCTGGTACTCGGAGTCGGCATTGTCATTTACCAACTCAATCAGGCGCGAACCTCCGCTTCAATCAAAGAATTTCGCGCCAATGAAGTCCGTTTTTTTCGTTTACTCGATCATTTTTTGCACGGGTTCAAAGAGCTCAAGGTCAATCAGCGCAAGGGGGAGGATCTTTACGACAACTATCTGCGCAAAACCCTGCAACAGACCGATGAGCTGAAATTGAAAACCGAACAGGGGTTTGTTTCATCGATCATCCTGTCGCAAACCCTGTTCTTCCTGCTGATGGGGGCAATGGTCTTTTTGTTGCCCAATTTTGAACTGACGACTCCACAAACCAATATTGCCATCGTCGCCGTGGTTCTTTTTGTTGCCGGGCCGATCGGCATTATCGTCGATTCGATTCCGATGCTGTCCAAGGCACGGATGGCGATCAACAGCTTGCAGCAATTGGAGCGTGAACTGGAAAGTCATGATGACCAATCGAACGGTGTTGTCCGGTCAGCGCCGGAAAATTTTCAGCAGATTACGTTGCGCGATGTGCTCTACAGCTACCGCAAGGATAACCAGTCGCTGTTCAGCCTTGGTCCGCTCGACCTGACCATTCGTCAGGGACAGCTGGTGTTTATTACGGGGGGGAACGGCGGTGGGAAAACAACGTTGATGAAGCTGCTGGCGGGGCTGTACTACCCGCAAAGCGGCTCCATTCAGCTTGATGGGAACACGCTGAAGCGGGGGGATTATGGCTCTTACCGGACCCTTTTCGCGACGATCTTTACCGATTTTCACCTTTTCGACCGCCTCTATGGCTACCGCCAGACCGATCCGGCCGAGGTGGAAAGGTTACTGCAACGGGTGCAAATCGCCGACAAAACCGGCTACTCCCAAACCGGTGGTTTCGATAACCTCGACCTCTCCACCGGGCAGCGCAAGCGCATTGCGCTGATCTGTGCGCTGATCGAGGATCGTCCGATCTGTCTGTTTGATGAGGTGGCCGCCGATCAGGACCCCGCGTTCCGCGAGTTTTTCTATCGCGAGTTCCTCCCTGAACTGAAAGCGCAGGGGAAAACCGTTCTGGCGATCAGCCATGATGACCGTTACTTTGATGTCGCCGATGAATTGATCAAGTTGGAGTGTGGAAAAATCTCCCGGAGGAGTGATACTGCGTGATGGCAACAAGACGAGAACGAATTAAAGGAAAGATTCGTGACAACCTGCCGAGCCTGATCTTGATTGTCGGCATCCTGCTGATGTCTATTCTTTTCTTCTGGCCGAGAATTTTTATCACCATTCCTGCCGGTGAGGCGGGGGTACTCTATCAACGCTTCTTTGGCGGGACGGTGACCGACACGGTTTATGGTGAAGGGTTTCATATTATTGCTCCCTGGGACAAGATGCAGGTCTATAACGTGCGGGTTCAAACCGAGTACCGGAACTTCCAGGCTCTTACCAGTCGCGGTTTGCCGGTGAAGTTGACATTGGCGATCCGCTATCGTCCTCTCTACCAGACATTGGGGCTGCTGCACAAACATGTCGGGCCGGAATATCTTGAAAAGGTTGTCATTCCGCAGACGGAAGATGTGGTCAGGCAAACCGTTGGGCAATATACTGCCGAAGAACTCTATTCCCAAAAGCGCGGTGTGGTCGAGGGGATCCTCAAAGATTCACTGGAAAAGGTTATGCGGCGCTTTATCCTGATGGAAAGTTTTGTTATTCGCGAAATCATTCTCCCCGAAAAAATCGTTGCAGCCATTCAGCTCAAGCTGGAGCAGGAGCAACTGGCCAAGGCCTATGATTTTAAAATCATTCGTGAAGAGAAAGAGGCGCGACGTAAGATCATTGAGGCTGGCGGGATCAAGGCCTACAACGACATCGTTTCCTCTTCGCTGAATGACAACGTTTTGGCCTGGAAGGGGGTTGAAGCAACACTCGGTCTCGCCACGTCGAACAATGCCAAAGTTGTGGTGATCGGCTCAGGAAAGGAAGGCTTGCCGGTTATTCTCAATACCGGTGAGTCTGCCCCGGCGGTTAAATAGTTATGCTGAAATTGTTTCGCAACAGCGTTGTGCTGCTTGCCGTTTTCATTCTCTGGCAAGTCTGGATTCACAGTCGTGACGCTCGGATTATCGACCAGCGCGCTACTCAGGTTGCTGCCGTTGAGGAAGTGAAAATCGCCATTTTGTGGCCCTTTACCCTGACTGGCCGTCCGCCGGTTTATTTTCGTGAAGGGGTGGACCTGGCTATTGCAGAGATCAACGCCAATGGTGGACTGCGTGGCAAACCGCTGCGGGCGGTATATTTTGATAACCGCGGCGATGCTGTCCTGAATGCCGAACTGTCACGCAAGATCAGTCGCGATCCCTCGTTTCATGCCCTGGTTGGCTCCTATTTTTCCGGGCTGGCTCTCGATACACTCGTTGCAACACAATCAAAAAATCTCTTTTATGTCATGGTCGGGGTTGAGACCCCGACCCTTACCAACTACTCGTTTAAGCATGCCGTACGTCCACACTTCAACACCAGTGATTATATTGAAGCGCTGGCTAAACACCTGGCCTGCCGTGAGTATAAAAAACTGGCCATCATTCAGGACCAGTCGGAATATTCGACAGGCAGTTCCGCCGAGCTGATCAATGCCTTTAAGGCGCGCGGCGGGGAAGAGACGACGGAGCGGATCGTCCCCAGTTGGGTTAACGATTTCCGGCAGGTGCTGGTCGATGACAAATTTGAACAAGCTGATGTCATTTATCTGACCGTCAGCTTTGAGCAGATGCCCCAATTGCTGAAACAGATTCATGAGTTCGGAATCAATGCTGATCTCTACGGGAATTCAGGCCTGATTCGAAGCAGTACCCCGGAAGTTCTCGGCCTCGCCGGGGAGGGGGTGAAGATCCTTTCGCCACTCAAGTCGATGGCCAACTGGAGCGTTGCAGGCGAAGGCCCGCAAGGTGCGCAAAAGCTCATTCCGGTGGAAGCGAAACACACCGGAGTTGCCGCGAAATTCTACAGCAGTTTCCGACAAAAGTATGGGGAACATCCCGATCTCTGGGCGCGTGAGGGTTACGACGGCATCCTCCTCTTTGCCGAGGCCGTACGCAAGACCGGAACGCTGGAAGCTTCCGCGCTCTTTTCCTATATCCGTTTTCAGGAGAGTTGGGAATTGGCTAAAGGTGCCATTCATTTCACCGAGAACGGGGATATGGCAGGGGAAACTTTTTACCTGATGCAGGTCAGGGATGGTGCCTTCATTTTGCCTGAGGGAGACGTGCCGATCCACGATTGTTCACTGCAGTAATCCAATTCAGATCCCGTTGAAAGGCATTGTCTTGGCTAAAACAATTTTCGTTTTCCCTGGTATTGGTGCCCAGTGGGCCGGAATGGGGCGCACGCTGCTCGATGCCGAGCCGGTTTTTAACGAACAGGTCACGGCACTCGATACACTCTTTGTTGCAGCCGGAAGCCCCTCGGTTCTTGACCTCATGCGTCAGGTCAAGCAGCCGCAAATCGACCAATCCGACATTTCCCACCTGCTGACCTTTACCTATCAGGTCGCCCTGACCAGATCGCTGGCGAGTCGCGGCATTTGCCCCGCTGGCGTCATCGGCCATAGTTCCGGTGAAGTCGCGGCCGCCTGTTGCGCGGGCGTTCTGACCGATAGTGCGGCCGTCAATCTGGTGATGGAGCAACTCCGGGTGATCATGGCGGCGGCGGGGCAGGGGGGGATGTTGTTCGCGGCCATTTCCCACGAGCGGGCACGCGAATTGGTGGCGGCATATCCGCAGGTCACAGTTGCCGCATTCAACAGTCATGCTTCTGTCGTTTTCAGCGGAGCGCCCAAAAGCCTGAAAAAACTTGCCCGACAACTTGAAAAGAAGCACTGCTTCTGTCGCGCATTGCGGACCAGCACCGCCTTTCACAGCCTATATCTCGATCCCTGCCTCGAAACCTTTCAAAGAGAGATTGCCGGAACCACGTCCGCAACGCCAAACTGTCCTTATTATTCAGCCCTGACCGGGAAACGCTTCAGCGGCCCCTGGGACGCCGCCTACTGGAGCGAACATATCCGCCAACCGGTGCTCTTCAGCCAGGCGCTGGAGCAGCTGTTGACCGCGGAAGTTCCGACTCATTTTATCGAAATCAGTCCGCACTCCGCATTGAGCCTTGGTTTACGGGCCGACATCGCCCATTACGGAGCCACGGCACAAGTTGTTGACCTGATGGAAAAGGACTGCGACGAGTTCGAGCGACTCGACAAGCTCGCCGCTGAACTTGCCCGTGCCCCGCGGCAGTCTGTGCCGACCACTGTGACGGCGGCAGATCCCGCCGTCGTTCTGGCCGATGAACTGGAGCAGATGCTCGGGCAGCCGCCGGTATTGACAGCTGAAACCAGCTGGTTTGAGTTGGGTATTTCATCGCTGCAGATTCTGAAATTGTCAACGACACTGGGCGAGCGCCTCGGGGTGCGAATCGCCCCTGATTTTTTCTTTCGGCACCCGCTGGTCGCCGATTTCAAGGCCGGGTTGCAGGCGACGACCAAGAAGCCGCCCGCGTCGCGCCGCATATCTTCACCCCATGAGTCGATCGCCATCATCGGCATGGCGTTTCGCTTCCCGGCCGGGCTGGACACTCCCGCCGCGCTCACCGGGTTTCTGCACGCCGGACGCAATGCCATCGACCGACCGCCGAGCGACCGCCCGTGGCTGGCGGATGAAATCGCCGGCTATCTGAAGCAAAGCATCTGGGACTTTGACGCGGGCTACTTCAATATTTCCGCCGCTGAGGCACAACAGCTTGATCCGCAACAGCGCCTGCTGCTCGAAGTCTCCACCCATGCGCTGGAAAATGCCATGATCGCCCCCGGAGCACTGCGCGGGAAAAACGTGGGGGTTTTTCTCGGCATCAGTTCTGAAGATTTCAAAGAGCTGACGGGGGATCACACCTTCAATTCACCCTACGCCGCGACTGGCAACATGTACAATACCGCCAGTGGCCGCCTCAGTTATGTGCATGACTTCAGGGGCCCGGCGATTTCGATCGATACCGCCTGCTCGTCGTCGCTGGTGGCGTTGCACCAGGCAACCCGCGCCTTGCAGAGCGGCGACTGCGAACTGGCTCTGGCCGGGGGGGTTAACCTGATTCTGAATCGCCGCCTGTTCGACATTATGCGGGCGTTGGGAGCCCTCTCCCCGACCGGCAGCTGTAAAAGCTTCAGCGCCGCCGCCGACGGTTATGCCCGCGGTGAAGGGTGTGCCCTGCTGGTGCTGAAGCGTTACGACGAAGCGCTCGCCGGCGGAGACCGCATCCTCGCAACGATTCGCGGTTCCGCCGTCAATCAGGATGGTCGCAGCAACGGCCTGACCGCCCCCAACGGCGCCGCCCAACGCGAGCTGGTCGGTCAGGCGCTGGCGAATGCCGGTCTCGGTGTTGACGATATCAGCCTGATCGAAACCCACGGTACCGGCACCCCGCTGGGGGATCCGATCGAGGTCGCGGCGCTGGCTGAAGTCTTCAGCGGGCGCGACCCGGCCTTGCCCCCCGTCGTCCTCGGCGCCTTGAAGAGTCAACTGGGGCATCTCGAAGCGTGTGCCGGGGTCGCCGGGGTCATCAAAACCATTATGGCACTCAATCAGGGTGAAAGTCCCGGTATCTGCCATCTGCAACAGCCCTCACCCCACATCGACTGGCAACATATCCCGTTGCACGCCTCGCTGTCGCCAACCGCGCTCAGCGGTCGTCAACCGCTGATGGCAGGGGTCAGCGCCTTCGGTTTCAGCGGCACCAACGCTCACCTGATCGTCGAACAAGGCCCTGTTCCGGCGGCGCTCTCCACGCCATCGCAACCGCTGGAACATCGTCTCTTCACCCTCTCGGCCAAGAATGAAAGTTCGTTGTGCCAACTCGCCGCTGACTACCTTGAGTGGATTGAGGCGGGAGAGCTCCTTTGCGATCCCAACCTCAGCCTCTCGCAATTGACCACCCGCGACCACCATCCCTACCGGATCGCCACCGTGGTCAGCGCTCAGGATGCCCTTCTGAAACGGCTGGCCGGAGTCGCTCGCGGGGAAGGGATAACCCGTCTCAGCTCCCGTGGCGCAGGCAAAATCGCCATGCTCCTCCCCGGTCACGGCACCCAGTATGCCGCGATGGGGCGCGAGCTCTACGACACCTGGCCGGCCTTTCGGACGGCGGTCGACGACTGCACCGCCATCTGTGCCGCGCACGGGTTTGCGGTCGCGGCGATCCTCTATCCGCCAACCGACGCCCCAACCGGCCAGATCGACAGCAGTCCCTACGCGCAACTGAGTTATCTGGCTTTTGCCTGGGGGGCTTTCAACCTCTGGCGCAGCTGGGGGGTTACGCCGGACCTGCTGATCGGGCACAGTCTGGGAGAATATATCGTTGCCGCCCTCTGCGGGGCCATTTCGCTGGAGGACACCGTGCGGCTGATCATCAAGCGCGGCGAGCTGACCAGTTCTCTGCCGGTGCAGGGGCGGATGGTGACGGTTTTTACCGATCAGACAACCCTGAGCGAAGAACTCCGGCACGCGCCCGAACTCGACATCGCCGTGATCAACGGCCCGAACAATATTGTCATCGCCGGGGAAGAGGCCTCCCTCGCGACCTTCGGTGAGCGTCTGGCAACGGCGGGGATTGAATTTCAGCCGCTCGCTATCCACTTCGCGTCTCATTGCTGCTTCATCGAACCGATTCTTGATGATTTTGCCGCATTTTGCGCCACCATCGACTACCGGTCGCCGACCATCCCGGTGCTGAGCAGCCTCACCGGGGAAGCGTTCGCCCCCGGCGAAACGTTCAGTGCCGACTATTGGCGTACCCATCTGCGCAGTCCGGTCAACTTTGCCCGTTGCCTCGACTCCGCCCGTGACTGCGGTGCCGAGATATTCATCGAACTTGGCCCGTCGTCGGTGCTGAGCAGCATCATTCGGGCGCAGGCACCCGCAGGGCAAAAGGGCGGACCGGCGTTACTGCAGACGGCGGGGCGCACCCGGTCGGACCTGCTGGTGATCATGGAAGCGCTCAAGGAACTCTATCTGCGCGGAATCCCCGTCGCCTGGCGGAACGTCTTTGCGCCCTTTGCCGCGCACCGGGTGCCGCTCCCGAACTACCCGTTTGACCATCGTCATCAGCATCTACCGGAAGGGTTTGCCGCCATGTCCCAAACCGCGCCCCCGCAACAAGGAAGCACCCCGGCAACGATCACCGTAACGGCATCCCCCGCCGACGCCAGACAAAAGGTCACCACGGCCCTGCTGGAGATTGTCCACAAGGTCACCTGGCGGGAAGCGGACGATATCGATTGCGCCGCCAACCTCTTCGAGCTCGGGATCGATTCGCTGATGCTGGTGCAGATTCGCCAGCAGATCGAGAGCCGTTTTGCTGTCAATATTCCGCTCGGGCAATTCTACGAACAGTTCGACAGCCTCGACAAAATCGCGGCGCACCTCGCCGCCACTCTTCCGCCCCCAACCCCGATCATGACAGCCGCCGCGACGCAACCGGCCCCGCTAGCGGCGCACCCGGTTGCAACGGGAGTTTCAGCAGCAGCGACCGGAAATGATGTCGCCGCGCTCCTCAGTCAGCAGGTCGAGACGCTGCGCGAGCTCTTCAATCGGCAGCTTGATCTGCTCGGCGGCGGGGCGGGAACAGGGCCTCGCCAGGCAGCTATCGACCACCGGCAGGAGGAACAAGAGGAGCAGGAGGAGCCACGCTTTAATTTTCGCTCCATGCGCCTGGTCGAAGATCCGCTGAGTTCCGCACAGCGCGACTTCATTGCCGGGTTTGCCGCCGCGTTCAACCGTAAAACCGCCGCTTCCAAAGCCCAGGCGGCCCGCTATCGCCGGGTGCTGGCCGACTGGATCAACTCCCTCGGCTACAAACAGAGTCTCAAGGAGCTGGTCTACCCGATCGTCGCGGCCAGCTCGCAAGGCTCCCGTTTTGTCGACATCGACGGCAACGAATTTATTGATATCGCCATGGGCTACGGCGTGACCTTCCTCGGTCATCGTCCGCCGCAGGTGATCAAGGCGATTGAAGAGCAGCTCCAAAAAGGGCTCGAACTGGGGCCGCAGTCGCAACTGGCCGGAGAGGTGGCGGAACTGGTCAGCGAGCTGACCGGGATGGAGCGGGTGGCCTTTTGCAATACCGGCTCGGAAGCGGTCATGGTCGCCATCCGCGTGGCCCGGGCGGTGACCGGGCGGCAGAAGCTCGTTATGTTCAGCAATTCCTACCACGGCACCTTCGATACCGTCCTGGCGACCCAGGTCGAGGGGCGCACCTATCCGACCGCCGCCGGAATTCCGCGCAAAATGGTCGATGACGTGCTCATATTCAATTATGGCGGCGAAGAGGCGCTGGCGGCGCTCCGTGCTCAGGGCGAGACGATCGCGGCGGTGCTGGTCGAGCCGGTCCAAAGTCGCAACCCCGCGTTGGTGCCGGTGGAATTTGTCCGTCAACTGCGCGAACTGACCACGACGCACGGCATTGCCCTGATCTTCGATGAGACGATTACCGGCTTCCGCATGCATCCGGGGGGCGCCCAGGCGCTCTTCGACATCCGCGCCGACATTGCGGTCTACGGCAAGGCCGTCGGCGGGGGGATGCCGATGAGCCTGGTGGCGGGGGATGCCCGTTTTCTCAATGCCATCGACGGCGGTTACTGGTCCTACGGCGATGACAGCCATCCGAGTGACGAGGTGACTTTTTTCGCCGGGACCTATGTCAAACATCCGCTCGCCCTGGCGGCGGCCAAAGCGGCCCTCCTCACCATCCGCGACGAGGGGACGGCCTTGCAGGCACGGATCGCGGCGCTCATGGATGATCTGACCCGCCGCGCCAACGCCTTCTTTGTTGAAGAAGACGTGCCGATCCGGCTGCTCGCGTTCGGTTCGATGTTCCGCTTTGAGGGGCTGGGGAAAAACAGTCTGCTCCTCGACCCGATCGAAATGGATCTGTTCTTTCACCTGCTGATGGATCAGGGGATCTACACCTGGGAACGGCGCATCTGCTTCCTGAGCGCGGCGCACACCCCGGCAGATATCGAGCAGATTTTCACCGCTATCGTCGACAGTGTCCGGCGTCTGCGCGACGGGGGGTTCAGCTTCCGCTTTCAGCATCCCCGCAGCACCACGACCGCCGCGCCGGATGAGACCGGACTGTCGAGCGCCCAGATGCGCCTGCTGGTCTTCGATCAGCTGGCGGATGAAAAAACCCTCTACAATCTCCCCCTTGCCTTTGTCCTTGATACCCCGCTTGACGGCGACCGGCTCGAAGGGGCCATCAATCAGATTCTTGAACGGCATCCGGCGCTGCGGGCGTCCTTCACCATCAGCGACGAGCGTCCGTGCCAGACCTTTCACCCCCGCTACCGGGTCACCCTGGAACGGAGCGCTGCCGACGGGCGTGAGGTCGATGAGGTGATCGACGCTTTTGTCCGCCCCTTTGATCTTGCTCACGACGTGCCGGTGCGGGCGGCGCTCTGCCAACTCGCCGAGCAGCGCCAGCTGCTCCTCTTCGATTTTCACCACATCGTTGCCGACGGACTTGCCCTGAGCGCGTTCATGCGCGAACTGATGGCGCTCACCCAGGGACGGACGCTGCCGCCGGCCGGGCCGCATTACGCCGAGTTTGTCGCCGCCGAAAAGGAGTACCGGACAACGGCGGCGTATCCTGACGATGAAACCTTCTGGCTGGCGCAATTTTGCGAGCCGGTTCCGCCGTTGGCGTTACCGACCGATCAGCCACGTCCGGCACTGCAAAGCTATCAGGGGGACAACCTGTTCTTTACTGTCCCGGCAACACAGACCCAGGCGCTCAAAGCGTTGGCGCTCGCCTCGCGCACCTCGCTCTTTTCGCTACTGCTGGCAGCCTACGGCGCGCTGTTGCAGCGCCTCACCGGTGAACAACGCATTGCCATCGGTATCCCGGTCGATGGCCGCCCGGCCGGTTTCGAAGCGGTGATCGGCATGTTCGCCAACACCCTCGCCCTGCCGCTCACCATCGTGCCAAAGACCCCCTTTCAGGAGCTGGTCCGCCAGGTGCAACGGTCCTTTTTGCAGGCCTTCGAGCATCAGCGTTATCCCTTCGAAGATCTCCTCCGCACCCTCTCGGTCGAACGCGATCTCGGTCGCAACCCGTTGTTCGATACCATGTTCATCTTCGAGAACGGGCAGGATCGGGTCTGTGAGCTCTCCGGGCAGCGTTGCGCCCCCTGGCGGTACAACAAGGCGACGGCGATGTTCGATCTGACCTTCGAAGTTATCGACGCCGGAGGGGAACTGCACTGTCGCCTCGAATATGCCAGCGCCCTCTTCGCGCGCGCCACCATGGAACAACTGGTCACGCGCATCACTGCGCTGCTCGATGCGGTCACCGCGCAACCGACGCTCCCGGTGGCCGCACTCCCCCTGTTGCTCCCCGACGAGGAAGAACAGCTCGCGGCGCTTAACCGCACGGAACACCCGTTTGCCGCCACCGCGACGATCCCGCAACGCTGGGCCGATCAGGTGGCCAGCGCTCCGGACGCGATTGCGCTGATTTATGCCGGGCAGACATTTTCCCGCCGCTGGCTGGATGAGTGGGCCAACCGGATCGCCCAGGCGCTGGCGGCCACGGTCAAGATTGCCCCGGATGACCGGGTCGCCATCCTTATGGAGCGCAGCGAACTGGCGGTGGCGGGACTCCTCGGTATTCTCAAAGCCGGGGGCGCCTATGTTCCGATCGCCCCCGACTACCCCCTGGCGCGGCGCACGGCAATCCTGACCGGCAGCGGTGCGCGGGCGGTGGTCGTCAGCCAGATGCAGGATGATGCGTGGGTGCGGGAGTGCGGGCTGCCGGTGATCGTCGCCCAGGAGTGCGAGACCATCGCCCCGAGCGCCCTTTCGCGGCCACAACTGAGCGCCGACCATCTCGCTTATATCATGTTCACCTCCGGTTCCACCGGGGCCCCGAAAGGGGTGATGATCTGCCATCGCAACGTGATTGCCATGACCGAGAATCTGTCTCGGATCTACGGTGTCGGCGCGGACGATACGCTGCTCGCGGTCACCACCTTCACCTTCGATATTTCCGTGCTGGAAATTTTCTCCTGCCTGTTGACCGGCACCCGGATCGTACTGGCCAGCGACGATGACAACCTCTCGATTACCCCGTTGGCCGAACTGCTGGCGACCCATCAGGTCACTGCCTTCCAGACCACTCCGTCACGCCTCAAGCTGATGCTGGAAGTGAGTGGCGCGGCCGCCGTCCCGGCGACGTTAAAAACGTTATTGATCGGTGGCGAAGCGTTCCCCAGTGATCTCTTTGCACGACTGCGCACCAGTTCGACCCGAATTTTCAACGTCTACGGCCCGACCGAAACGACCATCTGGTCGACCTCCGCCCTGCTCAACGGCAAGGAGCAGCCGACCATCGGTACGCCGCTTCTCAACGAGCAGGTCTACATCCTCGACCGCAACCGGCAACCGGTTCCTCCGGGGGTGGTCGGCGAGCTGTATATCGGGGGAGAGGGTGTCGGACGCGGCTATCTGGGGATGGCGGAATTGACCGCCAAAAAGTTTATCACCCCCCCTTGGGCACCGACCGTCCGCCTTTATGCCACCGGCGATCTGGCCCGCCTGCGCGCCGATGGTGAACTCGAATGCCTCGGCCGCAGTGACGATCAGATCAAACTGCGCGGCTACCGGATTGAACTGCAGGAGATTGAGAATCGTCTGGTCACCCATGCGGCGATCCAGCATGCCGCGGTCAGGACGATTACGGATCCAGCCACCGGCGAGGTGCGTGATCTTGCCGCCTATTTCACCTTGCAGGGGGGGGCGGAGCAACCGGGGGTCGATGAGCTGCGCGAGCATCTGAGTAGCTGGCTCCCCCCCTATATGCTCCCGGCAGCGTATCACTGTCTGGAGAAGATGCCGCTCAACCTGAGCGGGAAGATTGATCGCAAGGCGCTCCCGGCGGCGACGGCCCCCCCCCTTGCCGATAAAACGGCGCAGCGCCCCCCCACCGGGCCGACCGAAACGGTGCTGCTGGAAATCATGTCGCAGGTTCTCGATAATCCGGCAATCGGGGTCGACGACAACTTCTTTTCCTGCGGGGGAGATTCCATCCGTGCAATTCTGGTCGCCGCCCGCAGCAAGGACGCCGGGTTCCCGCTCGCGGTGCGGCAAATTTTTACCTGTCCGACGGTCAGCGCACTGGCCGCCGAACTTGACTCAGCGGTTCATCTGTCTAAAGAAACAAAAGAAGAACACCGGAACCGCTCACCGCTCGATTCGGCCGCCGCCTATGTCAGTAATGAAACTTCACAGTCGCTGCCGCTGACGCCGGTGCAAGAAGGGATGCTGTTCCATGCCCTGTTCGATGAGGATTCAAGTGCCTATATCAATCAGGCGCGTTTTTCGGTTCAGACGGCACTCGACCCTGAGCGGGTGCGACAGGTCTGGCAGGCGCTGACCGATCACCATGCCATGTTGCGCACCCGTTTCGTCGCCGTAAAAACTCCTCAGCCTTATCAGCAGGTTTTGCATGATCACCGCGCTGCCTTGCGGGTCGAGGATCTTTCCGCGCTCGAACCGGATCGGCAGAGCGCCCAGGTGGAAATTCTCTGTGCCGCAGAACGCACCCGTTTTCCGGCTTTGGGCAGCGAACCGCCAACCGGGATACTGTTGATTCGGCGTGGCCCGCACGACTGGGACATCGTCTGGAGCTTTCACCATGCACTCTTTGATGGCTGGAGTATCGCAATCCTCCTGCGCGACTTCATGGCCCTTTGTCAGGGGAAGACGCTTCCGGCACCACATATCGATTTCAACCAATTTTTGGTCTGGCTGGATGAGCAGGACGATGCCGCCGCGCTCAACTTCTGGCAACGCTATCTGGCCAACGCGCCGGTTTTGACCCTGTTTTCGGCAACTTCCCCGGCAACCACCTACGTCCCGGGGGAGCATGGTTTGACCCTTGGGGGCGCGGACTTTGACACGCTCAAAGCGGTGGGGGGGAAGGCTGGCGTGACAGTCAATTCGCTGTTGCAGGCGGCATGGGCCATTGTGCTGTGTCACCACAGCGGACAGCATGATATAATCTTCGGCACTACCGTCTCCGGGCGCCCGGTCGATCTTGCCGGGATCGAAGACATGGTCGGACTCTTTATCAACACCCTGCCGACCAGGGTGCGCGTGCCGATCGATGATGTTGCGGTTATCGATCTGGCCCGCACGATCCAGGAGCAGGCGCTGGCGGCCACTCCCCACCAGCATGTCAATCTGGCACAGATTCAGACGACAAAGGGCCAGGCCCTCTTTGACCATCTGCTGATTTTTGAAAACTATCCGTTGGCTGCGGGGGTTCAGGAACTTCTGTCTGTTACCGGGACGACAGTCGGAATTGGTGCCGTCAGCTTCTTCGAACACACCCACTACCCGTTGGAACTGAACGTTGTTCCGGGCGATCAGCTGGAAATCATTTTCCGTTACAACACCGCCCAGGTCAACGCCGCGGAGGTGCAACAGTTAGCCAGGCAGCTGGACACCGTGCTGCGGCAGGTGGCGGCTGAACCGGCGGTGTTGCTGGCAGCGCTCAATCTTGCCAAGGTAGCTCCGCGTAACGTGCCCACCACCGCGCACTCCGTGATGGCCCCCCCTGCCACCACGCATCTCACGGCAGAGACTCCCGCTGCGCTGGATGTCGCGGCGATGGCCGACCTCTTCGCCCGCATTCTTGGATATGAAAAGTATGGTGCCGACGCTGACTTTTTCGGCCACGGCGGGCACAGCCTCAAGGTGGTGCGGCTGGCCGGGCTGATCTGGCAGGAGCGGCAAGTAGCGGTGCCGCTCAGAACGATCTACGCCCACCCCACGCCACGGGCGCTGGCGGCGGCGCTGCAGCAATTGCAGCGTTCCCGTGCGCTGCCGTTGCAGGCGTTGCCAGCGGCGGACAGCTATCCGCTGACCGCAGGCCAGAAGGGGTTGTGGCTGTTTCAGCAGCTTAGCAAAGATTCGAGTGCCTACCACACCCTCGGCTCCTATCT
Organism: Desulfuromonadaceae bacterium; assembly: GCA_019429445.1. NCBI lineage: Bacteria > Pseudomonadati > Thermodesulfobacteriota > Desulfuromonadia > Desulfuromonadales > Desulfuromonadaceae > Desulfuromonadaceae bacterium. The sequence goes on along the minus strand of JAHYIW010000006.1, from coordinate 19,622 downwards.
GCTCGAAGGTCCACTGGCCCCGCAGGCGCTGGCCGCAGCCGTAACCGCCGTTGCCACCCGCCACGAGTCGCTGCGGACCGGTTTCGAGGTGATCGGTGGCGAACCGCGCCAGACGGTTTTCGCCCCCCCTGCGCAGCTCCTTGAAATCGTCCCCCTTGATCCCGACGACGCGACGGAAGAGGGGATTCGTAACGAAATTCTCGCGCGTCTAATGACGCCTTTTGATCTGCAACACCCCCCCCTGTTCCGGGCAACCCTCTTGTGTCTCGCCCCCGACCGTCACATTCTTTCGTTGATCTTCCATCACATCATCAGTGACGGCTGGTCCGATGCGATTCTGGCCCGCGATCTTTCCCACTATTATCAGACGACCTTGAGCGGCGAGGGGGCGGAGTTGCCGCCGTTGACATGCCACTATCGCGACGTGGCGCAGGCGCAGCAGCTGCTTTTGCAGGGGGAGCGGGGGCAGGAACTCCAGCGCTTCTGGCACGGGCAACTGACGGGAGAGCCGGAACGACCGGGTCTGCTGCACGATTTTCCGCGTCCGCCGCAGCGGGCCGGGGAGGGCGCGCGCCACGCATTTACCCTTGGCTCCGAAGCGGCGGCGTTGCGTCAACTCGCCCACGATTGTCAGGTCACCCCGTTCATCGTCTTGCAGGCGTTGCTCAAGCTGCTGATCCATGCCGTCACCGGGGCCGATGATCTGATCGTCGGTGTACCCAGTGCCAACCGCAGTCATCCCGACACCCAGGGGATCGTCGGTTATTTCCTCAATCTGCTGCCGGTGCGTTCAAGGATCGAGGTTGACGTTACCTTCAAGGAGTTTGTCGCCACCGTGAATCGGACCACGCTGGCCGCCTTTGATCATCAGGAATACCCGTTCAGCTGCATGGTCGCTGATCAGCAGATCCCGAAAAGCCTGAATCAGCATCCGCTGTTCGATATTATGCTGGTCTTTCACAATAATGAGCCGGTCCGCTTCGACTTCGCCAACGTCAGCTGCACGCCATTCTTCGAAACGTCGACCACCAGCCGTTTCGATCTCGATTTTGAGTTTTTTGACAACGCGCAGCTAGACGGATTTATTGAATATGACAGCGAGCTCTACCGTGCACCCAGTGTCGAAAAGATTGCCGCCGCCCTGGTCTTTCTGGTCAGCGCCTGTCATGCCCGCCCGGAGGCGACGTTATCGCAACTGGCGCTGGAGTGCTGTCAGTTTCTGGGCATCGACGAGGACAACCTGGTGCAGGAGATGAATCAGATTGAGGATGATTTTTAATGTGCGGTATCAGCGGTTATCTGGCACTCGACTTTAACACCGACTGTCGGCCGGCAGCGGCGGTGCTGAAGCGCATGACCGGCACCCTGACCCATCGCGGTCCCGACGGTGAAGGCTATTACACCGGCCCGGAGGTCTGCTTCGGCTTTACCCGCCTGGCGATTATCGACCTGGAGACCGGCCAGCAACCGCACTATAACGAAGACTGTTCAGTGGTCTGCATCTGCAACGGAGAAATCTACAATTACCGCGAATTACGCGCCGGGCTCGAAGAACGCGGCCACCGCTTCCGTACCCGCAGTGATGTCGAGGTGCTGGTGCACCTCTACGAAGAGGTCGGCGCAGCGTTGGTCGAGCAACTGCGCGGCCAGTTTGCCTTTGCCCTCTACGACAGCAAGCGCAAGCGCTTCATCGGTGCCCGTGATCAGGTCGGTATCTGCCCCTTCTACTATGCCGTTCACGGCGGGGTGCTGATCTTCGCCTCGGAGATCAAGGCGCTGTTGCAGTATCCGGGGTTTCGTCCCGCCATCGACCCGCGCGGGCTCGATCAGATCTTCACCTTTCCCGGTCTGGTCAGTCCGCAGACGATGTTTCAGGGGGTCTGCTCCCTCCCCGCCGGGCACCTGCTCAAGGCCGCCCACGGCGAGCTCACGGTGCATGAATACTGGGATCTGGTCTATCCGGTGGCAACGGAAGTGCAACCGGTCGCTGATGCGGAAGTGGTTCAGGAACGCCTCATCGCGCTCCTCACCCAGGCGGTGGAGCGACGCCTGCAAGCCGATGTGCCGGTCGGCTTTTATCTCAGCGGCGGGCTCGATTCGACACTGATCGCGCGCCTGATTCACAAGCTGCGCCCGCAAAGTAACTGGGATTGTTTTTCCATCGGCTTTGAGCAGGCGCGAATCGACGAACGCCACTTTCAGGATATTGCCCTCGACGGCATCAACGCGCAACGGCATCTGGCTGTTTTTGACTGGGAACAGATCAGCACCCGCCTGCCGCAGGCGGTCTGGCATGCCGAAACGCCGCTCAAGGAATCGTACAATACCTGTTCGCTGGCGCTGTCGGCGATGGTCAAGGGGGCCGGGTACAAGGTCATTCTCAGCGGGGAAGGGGCGGACGAGCTGTTCGGCGGCTATGTCGGTTATCGCCTCGACCGTCTGCGCCAGCCGGAAGCGTTCCCCGGCCCGGCGCAGCTTTTTGAGCAGGATCTGCGCGAGCAGCTGTGGGACGATGCGAATTTTTTCTACGAGCGCGACTATTACGCCTTCGGTTCGCTCAAGGAGGCGTTGTACTCAAACGAGCTAGCCGCCAGCTTCGACCAGTTTGACAGCACCCGCCAGCCGATTGTCAACCGGAGCAAGCTGGCCGGGCGCGATCTGTTTCACAAACGCTCCTACGTCGATTTCAAGCTCCGCATCGCCGACCACCTGCTGGCCGATCACGGCGACCGCGTGGCGATGGCCAACTCGGTGGAGGCGCGCTACCCCTTTCTCGATATCGACCTGATCGACTATGTCCGTGCTATCCCCCCCGCGCAGATGATTCATCAAGGCGTCGAAAAACACATCCTCAAACAAGCCGCCCGCACTGTCGTGCCCGCCCCGATCATCAATCGCGAGAAGTTTGCCTTTGTGGCGCCGGGGAGCGACTACCTGCTGCGGTACAACCACCAGTTTATCAACGATCACCTCTCGTCAGAGCGGATTAAACGCCAGAACTACTTCAATCCCGAGACCGTTGAGCGCCTGAAAGCCGCCGCGCTGGAAGACGGCTTCAGCATCAATCAGACCTTCGACAATGATCTGTTGATGGTGATGCTGACCTTCAGTATTTTTCTCGATCAGTTCGAGTGAGGCGCACAAAGGCAATGGGACGCTGATTTACGCTGAAAAGACGGATTTAACGGCGCGGTTGCGAAAATGGATGAGTTTTTAGTTAGCCCGCAGTTGACATTGTCCCTGAATAGGCGTACGCTTTTATGTACGCACAGGAGGCAACCATGACGACCATTACCGCAACCGAAGCCCGAAAACTTCTCTACAAGCTCCTCGACGACGTATCGGAATCACACGAACCAATCCAGATCACCGGCAAGCGCGGCAATGCTGTGTTGATTGCAGAAGATGATTGGCGGGCCGTGCAGGAAACCCTCTATCTCACCTCCATTCCCGGCATGCGAGAGTCGATCATTGAGGGAATGAAGACTCCTGTCGCGGAGTGCGATGAGGCGTTGGACTGGTGAGTTGGAAACTGGCCTACACCAGGCGGGCTCAGAAGGACGCCCAGAAGTTGGCCGCCGCCGGGCTGAAGCCGAAAGCAAGGCTCCTGCTCGACATTCTGGTCGAGAACCCCTTCCAACCCCCTCCACCTTACGAAAAACTTGTCGGCGACCTGGCTGGAGCCTGCTCGCGCCGCATCAATATCAAGCATCGGTTGGTCTACCATGTCCTCGAAGAGATCGGCACCGTGAAGGTGCTGCGCATGTGGACGCATTACGAATAGGGGCTAACAAGTCGCCGAGCGGACGGAGTGATACGGAATTGATGAGTTTTTAGTTGACGCTTTTAATCGATCAAGTTTATTTTCATCTGCGACATTTATCGCCTGGGCATGGGAGAAAACCGATGAACGAGCAGCAGAGGGGCTCGACCTCAGGGACAAGCCAATCAGATAACCACCCCCCCGGCAGCCACCGTCCCCCAACCAACCCCCTTGCCGCAACTTCTTGTTACTTTTTTACTCGCCATTTGTTTGAAAGCGGTTTGCACGATTCAAGAGTTTTTGGGTCATAAAGACGTCAGCTCTTTTGGCCCAGCAAAAGAGTGAGGCGGCAGCGGGCCGCGACCCGCGAAGCTGCTTTTAAGATTTTCAAGCCAGAACACTCAAGTTAACCAGCTTAACTACGTCCCCCTTTTAAGGATGTTGCCCCTTTTACCCTCTTCCTTCTCTACAAGGGGCTTTCAAGAAACTAACTGGCAATGATTTTAGGCCCGGCTTTGAGCTTGTGAAGGGTTTTAAGATTTTGTTTGCAGATAACTCTAAAGTCTCCAGAAATGCCTTGCTCTTCAGCCGTTGTATCCCAAAAATTTAGTGCACACGTAACGGCGCTCTCCCAGACATCTGCCGTATTTGCAGTCGGCCCCGTGGGGCTAAAGGTCCTTTCCGGAATGTCGCCAGATACGGGCCGATAAAGCATCGGCAGCATGTCGTATACAGGTGCGAGTGTATAGAAACGTGGTTCGATGCGAATAAATGATAGATTTCCTGTGTGCATGTCGGTGTTACCAATCAGGGTTCCGAATGCTTTAAGCCAGCGCATCTTCTTGGCATCTTCTTTGGAGATGACACCTGCTTTCTGTAACGCAACGGCGCATTGAGCCCAATCGTCTCCAATGCCGGTATATTCACCGTCAATTGCACGCAGTGACAATGTTGAGCACCGCCCCAGACTTCCAGTCCTGTCAAATCTGTCAACTTCAAGAAATAGTCGATTGCCAGTTTCCCGTGTCCTGCTTTGAGATGCGGCGATCCCCGTTGCATTGACAATGTCAAGCGCGCAGTGTTCACACATCAGAAGGTCGGCCCAGCGTCTGCCTTCCTGGGTGTGAAGCGGTGAAGAGAACTTGACCAATACGTGTCTGATCTCGTCTCCATCCTGAATTGAGGCGGTGAATTTTTGTTGCTCACCTCCTGCGGATGACCCGGCAGGATCGCCTCCAAGGGCTTCTTCTGCAAGGACTGGATAAAGATGCGGTCGATCATGATCAGCAATGACCCGAGATTTCTGCTGAGCGAACTTTAAATAGCGCTGTATGGATTCGTCGCCAATGACCAGGTTGCCGATATGATCTTCTCCGCGCTTTGACAGGGCAATCAAAACGTCATCATCGTTCCAATCATTGAGCTTTTCAGGCAGGCCGAGGTTTGTTCCTTCTTTGTTGGCAAAAGCTCTGCCGAGGAAGCCGTCCGGGCGCATATCCTGAATGAACCATGGCAGGTAATTGTAGAGACGGCTGCTATCTGTATTCTCTTCGCTGTGCCACCAGTACTGGCCAGCCAACAAGGTGTGCAGACGGCCAATCAAATGCGCGTCGCCAGCTTGGTCAATCCTGAACACGGGGAATGTGCTCGTTGTCCCTCTCACAACACGAGGGCGAGCATATTGGGTCGCACGACCCTTGCCGAGGACCAATACGTTCCTTTCAAGTTTACTGATGGATCGAGATATTGACGGCTGGCTGACGTCCAGTGCGTTGGCCAATTGCCTGGCAGTTTTTGTGCCGGCGGCAAGTTTCTCAAGCACGCGTGTCTCTAAATCTTCTCGCATAACTATCTTTCTGAATAGATTTTGAATGGAAATATAGCATGTAAGTGCCTGTCATAACAAGCCTTAACATCAATGTGGAATTTAACTTTGAATACATAATGATGAGAAGTTTTTTGAAGAGGCGCGGGGAGGGGGGGGGCGATAATTGATAGGCTGCCCCAGGGGGCATGGATATCTCCTGGCCCGTCAAGGGAGCATTTCATGCGTGAAGAACAGCTGATGAAGGCGGCGGGTTTGTTGCGACGCCATCAATCAAGCAGCTCAACAATCCCGGCTGCCATGCCGACATAGCTCGCCGGGCTCATTTGCAGTAAACGCTCTTTGTCCTCGTCCGCTATGTCGAGTTTTGCAACAAAGCGGCGGATTATTTCGCGATCAATCTTCTGTCCTCGCGTCAATTCCTTGAGCTTCTCGTACGGTTTCTCAACCCCCGCCTTGCGCATCACCGTCTGGATCGGTTCTGCCAGCACCTCCCAGGCCTGATCGAGATCAGCGGCCAGGTTCTGCCGGTTAAGTTGCAGTTTGCCGAGCCCCTTGAGGGTCGCATGGCAGGCGATCATGGTGTAGCCAAAACCGACCCCCATGTTACGCAACACCGTTGAATCAGTCAGGTCGCGTTGCAGTCGCGAAATCGGCAGTTTGGCGGAGAGATGGCCGAACATGGCGTTGGCCAGACCGCAGTTACCTTCCGAATTTTCAAAATCGATCGGGTTGACCTTGTGCGGCATGGTTGACGAGCCGATCTCTCCCTGAACCGTTTTTTGCCCGAAATATCCCATTGAGATGTAGGCCCAGAGATCACGATTGAGGTCGGTGAGGATGGTATTCCAGCGCGACATGGCATCGAACAGTTCAGCCATGTAGTCGTGCGGTTCAATCTGGGTCGTGAAGAGGTTCTGCGTCAGGTGCAGTTCGTCGACGATGACCGTTTTGGCCAACCTTGCCCAGTCAACGTGCGGATAGGCGGCAAGATGGGCGTTGAAGTTACCGACTGCGCCATTGAGTTTGCCGAGCAGTTCGACCGCTGTGATCCCGGCACTCTGTTTTTGCAGCCGCGCGGTGAAAACGGCCAGCTCCTTGCCGATGGTGGTTGGCGAAGCGGTCTGGCCATGGGTCCGGGCCAGCATCGGGATATCCTTGTATTCATGTGCCAGTTTTTTGAGTGTGGCAATGAGCTGTTCCTGCAACGGCTGGAGGACAGCGAGACCGTCCTTGAGCATCAACGCGTGTGACAGGTTATTGATGTCCTCCGAGGTACAGGCAAAGTGCAGAAACTCGGCAAGCTCTGCGAGTGACGAACCGGCAAGCTGTTCTTTCAGATAATATTCAACCGCCTTGACATCATGGTTGGTCACCGCTTCAATCTGTTTGATCTTTTCAGCTTCAGCGGGGGTGAAATCGGCAATAATCAAGCGCAGTTGCGCTTCTTCCGGGGCGGTCACGGCGCGACATTCGGGGATGCCGTCCTCGCGACAGAGGGCGAGGATCCACAATATCTCGACCTTGATCCGGTTCTTGAGCAGGGCATATTCAGAAAAACACTCTGTGAGTGGGGCAACTTTTGCGGCGTAACGGCCGTCAATCGGGCTGATGGCGGTAATCATGGTTTCGCTCCTTAAACGGGATGGACGGCAAATATAGCCAAGGAGCGGTTGAACTGCAACCCCCTTCTCGACATCACGCGCATGTTTCACTCCTTTTGCGCGGGATGATTGATTATTTCGGCAGCGCGACGCCGCAATGTCCATCGCAAAAGGGAGCCTTCCCGGTCTTGCCGCAGCTACAGATATAGACCTTCTGTCGTTCGGTCAGCTCAAAACGCAACGGCAGCACGTTGCTCCCGGAGTGCCCCCCGTCACAAAATGGCAAGGTGCTTGATTTTCCGCATGTACAGCGGAAGTAGATCCCTGGTTCCAGGGTTATGGCAATTGGCATTCCGGCATCGGTATTCATGTCGTTCATGTGTTCTCCTCACTTCCGTCTACGGGGGCATCACTGTTGATCCGTCCTTTTGCCCGGTGATTCTACCATGTCTGATGTACTCGCAAAAAAGAATTAGATGGCTAAGCAAAAAATTTGTCCTACAAGGCCTGGTGGTTTTTCAGGGGCGAAGATCTGCATCAGGTAGGTCGAGGTCCTGAAAAACCGGCGTAACGCAGTAGGGCGGACTTTTTGCGACGCCATCATGTCTGGAACAAAAAGGGGACCAGCGGTTTTTTCTGACCATTATAAATATTTTTACAAATAAACTAAAACAATGTTATATATTACTTCGGATAGATCCTCTGCTTGCTTTTGGAGACGACCATGCCGATTTCGCCACCTGACGAAAAGCTACTCGATCTTCCCTCGATTGAACTGATGGAGCTTTTCGGCAGAATCCGTTACTTGACCGATAAAGCCGGTTTTTCCGGTACGCTTCCCGCGATCTGGCAATGTTCAGATGAAGGCCAGTCGATCAAAAAAGCTCTTTTCGGCTACGTTTTCAACTGTCCTTCGTTTAATCTTGGGCGGGTCGGCGCCCTGCTTGACCCGACCCGTCTGGCAACAGCGGCGCATCACGGCAACGATCTGGTGATTATTGGTGGCAGTCACCTCGGTGCGCAGCAGGAAGATGGCATCGGCTATATCGAGCGCATCCACGGCGATGTTGCGCCCTGTTGTGGCAAACTCACGCGGGTTCTCGGCGAGTATTTGCAGATTTATCAACGCGCCACGCAATTAATCAAGATCTTTCGGGAAGGGGGCACCGCCAAGATTGAAATTCCGTATAAGTATCTTTTCAGCAAACCACGCAGCAGCATAGCACGGATTCAGCTCAGGCTGAATCGCCTGGTCGGGGGGGAATCGACCGGTGAGGGCTCGCTGGGGAAAATCTTCCCGATGAATCATGCGCTGATCACCGATCATCCCGCCCTGGGAGAATTGACTGAAACGCCGCAACCGATCGGCAAGCGCCTGACGCCAGACACGTTCAGCTTCAGAAAAAACCTTGATCACGACAGTCTTGAGCCGCTCCGTATGCTCGAAGCCTCGGTCTTCGATTTCTTTCCCGAAATCGTTTCGTCCAACCAGCCCCACCGGCGCATCTGCGATATCAACACCTGGCGCCAGTTTCATCGCATGGCGTCGTATATTACCGACTATTTTGATGGCAGTCACCGCAATATCTTCGTCCTGGCGGGGCTGACCATCGACCATTCGGTGCGGCACAATTCGTTCGTGCCGCAATTCGGGTTCTGGATGGAGCAGGGCAAGGCCCTTGAGGCGCATTACTTCAATACGGAACAAATTCATGAGCTGTTGTACAAACAGGAAATCTATCGCCCGCCGGTAACGTTCCTTGAATATGCCGGCATCACCTGATCGCGGTTGGGACAGTCTATCTTTTATGCCACGAAGCGTGTACCATGCCGAACATCTGTCGCCTCTCCCCCTCCCGCGTTAAAGGTATGTCGTTGTCCCTGTTGTGCCGGTTTCCACAGGCAGCACTACGGCAAAAAACGAGAAAGAAGGATCATGAAAATTTGTCCTCAATGTGAAGAACAAACTAAAAAAACACGCAATGGAAAACCTCACGAGGACCTGAAACTCGTTGAAGCGCCGCGTATTTTCAAAGGAACAAAACCCCAGGGATACACAGAACAAGACTACTGCTGCCTGGTGTGCGGGGCAAAATTTACGCATAGCACCAACAAGAATGATCTATCCTGGACGCTGTGGCAGGCATGACACTGCTGATTCCATTCGCAGCGCTGCTGTAACGATCCATGCAGGAGTCTTCGCCGGTGTCGATGCCGCTCAACAGACCTGCCATCGACTGGCGGAACTGGCCACGTGACACAGCTCCTTTCTGACCGGTTTTCAGCAATCTTCACCCGCCTGCACGATAGTTTTGGTGATTTGCACTGGTGGCCCGCCGAGAGTCCATTCGAGGTTGCCGTCGGGGCGATTCTCACGCAGAATACCGCCTGGCGCAATGTCGAGCTGGCAATCAATAATTTGCGTGACCATGACCTGCTGACCGCGTCGGCAATTTCCGGCATGGCGCGCGATGAGCTCGAACAGCTGATTCGCCCTGCCGGATTTTTTCACCAGAAGGCGGAGTATTTGCACCTTTTTGCGCACCATCTGTGCGCCGTTCATCAGGGGCAGATTGAGTCACTGCTGGCGGGGGAACTTGCAGCGGTCAGAAGTCAGCTGCTCGCTTTCAAGGGGATCGGGCCTGAAACCGCTGATTCGATTTTGCTCTATGCCGGGAAACATCCGACATTCGTGGTTGATGCCTATACCCGACGGCTTTTTTCACGTCTGGGATTATTGTCGGGGAGTGAGCGCTATGAATTCATTCGCACGCTCTTCATGACGCAGCTCGCTGAGGATGTCGAACTTTATGCCGCGTATCACGCGCTGATTGTCGAGATGTGTAAACAGTTCTGCCATAAACGCCATCCGGATTGCGCCCCCTGTCCATTGCGACCGGTGTGCGCCGCCAGCACGGTAAACCTGCCGCCCGACCGGTTCAAATGACCGCTACAACCCGTAGAGCTTCATCTTTTCCCAGAGATTTTTCCGGCTGATCCCGAGCAGGGCCGCCGCTTCGGTTTTGTTGCCAGCGCTTTTCTCAACCGCCCGCAGGATACACTTGCGCTCGGCGGCAGCGACAGTCGCGGCGAGATTGTCCGCTTCGCTGTCACTGTCATGGAGGGTGTTGCGGATCTCTACCGGCAGGTCCCAGAGCTGAATTTTGGGGGCTGGAGCGAGGACCGAGACGCGCTCCAGCAGGTTGCGCAGCTCGCGCACATTGCCAGGGTAGGGGTACTGTTCCAGGGCCTGGCGCGCCTCCGGCGACAGTTGAAAGGACATCCCCCGTTCGTCACCGAACTCGCGCAGAAAAAAGGTGGCCAACTCAAGAATGTCGTCAGGACGTTGGCGCAGCGGGGGGATTTGAATCGGGATCACCTGCAAACGGTAATAAAGATCTTGCCGAAAATGGCCCTTTTGTACTTGATCGGCGAGATCTTTCGCCGTAGCACAGATGACCCGTACATCGACAGGGATGGTGTTGCTGCCGCCGACTCGCTCGATTTCCCGTTCCTGAAGGACCCGCAGCAGTTTCACTTGCAGATCAAGCGGCAGATCACCGATTTCGTCGAGCAGAATAGTCCCGTGATCCGCCAGCTCAAATTTGCCGATGACCGTTTTGTCGGCACCGGTGAAGGCTCCTTTTTCGTGGCCGAAAAGTGCGGATTCCATCAGCCCGGCGGGGATTGCGGCGCAATTTACCCGGATGTAGGGTTTGTCGGCCCGGCGGCTCTCGTAATGGATGGCGGCAGCTACCAGCTCCTTGCCGGTGCCGCTTTCTCCCTGGATGAGGACCGAGGAGTCCGCCGGAGCGACCTGGCTGATGAGGCTGAGGACTTTCTCCATGGCCGGGCTGGAGCCGATCAGCGGTCGGCGCAGGCCGCAGCACTGCTCCAGAGAGACACAGCGGGCCTTGATCCTTTGCATTTCGAGCAGGCGGTTGATGCGAAAGGTCAGGTCATCAAGGTCAAACGGCTTGAGAATGTAGTCTGCCGCCCCTTTTTTCAGGCAGTTGACGGCGTTGTCGGTGCTGCCGTGGGCGGTCATCATGACCACCTCCGTGCGCGGGGCCACTCTTTTTACCTCAGTCAGCAATCGTTCGCCGTCCATCCCCGGCATGCGGATGTCGGAGAGGATCAGCTCATAGTGGTTTTTCCTGACCAGCTCCAAAGCCGCGGTCCCGGTCGCCGCTTCATCGGCCAGCCACCCCTGATTGCGCAGGTGATCGAGAACCGTGATGCGCATGATCTCTTCATCTTCAGCGACCAGAATACGTATGGTCATAGCTCCCTTTCTCCTCCTGCGCCAGAGGGACGGTTACTGTAAAAATCGCGCCGCCCGCGGTGCCGTTGCGAACTGACAGCTCACCATCCATCTGCTTAATCAACGCGTGGGAGACGGAGAGCCCGAGGCCGGTGCCTTCGCCAACCTCCTTGGTGGTGAAAAACGGTTCAAAGATCTTGTCCAGGTGTTGCGGGGCGATACCTGGCCCGCTATCGGCAATTTCGAGCACCAGGCGCAGCTCTTCCAGCCGACTGCTCACGCACAACGTCCCCCCCGTGTCTCCCATCGCCTGGACGGCGTTGCCGGCCAGATTCATCACCACCTGGCGCAGCCCCTCCATCCCGACGAGGAGCGGTCTGCCGATCTTCAGTTGCCGGGTGATGGTGACCTTGTCGCGTCCCATGCAGGTCAGTTCCAGGCAATCATCGATCATCGCGTCGACGTCCCCGCGCATAAATTCAAGCGGTTCTTTGCGACCGATATTCAATAATTGCTGCACGGTTCCCTTGATCCGGTCAACCCCTTGTGCGAGCAGCTCCAGATAACGAATTTGCAGATCGGGCTGCTCCATATTTCGCTTCATCGTTTGAATGCAGTTCTGCATCCCCCCCAGGGGGTTATTGATTTCATGTGCGATCCCTGCAACCAGCCGCCCCAGTGCCGCCTGCTTTTCACTCTGAAAAACCTGCTCGCGGGTGGCATTGAGTTCTTCCTGGGACCGTTCCAGGCGCCGACACAGGCTGCGGTAATGGCCAGCCAACGTGCCGATTTCATCGGCCTTATCCGGTGTTTTCAAACGCTCCAGTCGCCGCTGGAGCGGGTACTGGTCCATTTCCCGGGCAAGGCTTTTCAGTCGCCTGGCGACCAGCAAATCGAAAAGAAAAAAGATTGTCAACGCAACGATAACGATGGTGGCCAGCGCAATGTTCAGCAACATCCGGTTGTTGTTGCTGATTTCGTCAAAAGCACGATCCATCGGGATGGTGACATTCATCCCCCCGCGAATGTCGTTGATTGAATAATGCTGTTCGGCGTGACATTGCAGACACTGACTCTCGACCAGCAGCGGCGCCATGTAACGCAGGCGTTTTTTACCGGCGACCTTTTCAATGGCAATCGCCTCCCTGGCTCCCTGTTCGAAAGATAGCAGGCTACGGCGTTCGAAATCATCCGGGGCGTTGTCCGCATTGAGCGGGCGCAGGCTGGTGACGTTGAACTGTCCCATCCCCTCTCGCGCAGCGTAAACAGAGAGTTCGCGGGTGACCATCGCGGGGTTGCGTTTGACCAGCCAGTTGCCCTGTGCATCGCGGATTTGCCCTTCTTTCAAAAACGGATTGGGCTCGACGCCTGGCCCCTTGACAAAGAAAAGTCCGTTGTGATCCGCCACCCACTGGCGGGTAAGCCGAATCTGATGAAAAAGCATTTTTGCCTGCAAGGTCGCCTGTTCAACCACCAGTTCTTCCTGAAAATCGGAAGTCCGGTAAAAAGTTACCCCGTAGGAGCAGCTGATCACCAGCCCGATGAGAAGTATGAAGCGCGTCCTTAGCTGCATGCCGGAAAAAACCTTTAGTGCGGTTGTAATCGGTGTTTCGTGAAATATTATAAAATAATAATGAAAAAAATAATGTTACTAAGTGGTAACGATCAATTCAGGTGGAGCGCTACCATAAAGTAACATTAAATCCGAGCAGGCCTTTCAACTTACTGTATTTACATATCTTTTTCGATGGCACGGTGGGTGCAGATTATTCGAATGAAACGGACTCCGGATGAAACTGAACCCAGGGGGTAATTATTCACCTGCTCGACCAAAGGCCGTCATCCCCGAGTGCTCCTGTCGGGGATCCAGCCTTTAAACCTGAAAAATCTGGATTCCGGCTAAAATCTTGCCGGAATGACGCTGTAGGATTCGCCTTCAGGCGCGATTGTTCGCGGCTAAAGCCGCTCCTACAAAAGAGCTGAACAGTTACCCCAGGGGAAACTCTATGCGGAGTTCGTCTGCAAGATATCCTGTCAACCAAAATAACGCAAAGGGCTGCTTATGGAAACCGGAAAAGTAATGAAGTATTTGGCAAGTTGCTGCGTCGTCGCGGTACTCGGCATGTTCGGTTATGTCGTCTACGAATCGAAAATGCTCTCATATCTCTCGGGAGACCCGAAGGCTTGCATCAACTGCCATACCATGAACACCCACTACGCAACATGGCAGCACAGCTCGCATCGCGATCGAGCCACGTGCGTGGAGTGTCATCTGCCGCGCGATACCTTTATCAACAAGATGATCTCCAAATCAAGGGACGGCATCAACCACTCTCTCGCCATGACGCTGGGCAGCTACGGCAAGAATTTGCGTATCACCGACAACGCTGCCGAGAGAATTCAGGCCAACTGTATCTCCTGCCATCAGGAGCTGGTCTCGCAGATGCTGGCCAACAGTGAACGCTATCCTCAAAAAGACGGTGTGCCAATGGGGCGCAACTGCTGGGAATGTCATCGGAGCGTGCCCCACGGCACCACCAGAAGTCTGTTGGCAGCACAAAACAACCTCGGCGTCAAAGAACTATAGCAAAACTTAACCAGGGAGAATAAACAATGAAAAGATCATGGATTGTTACAATTGTATCGATTGTCGTCATCGTTCCAATGCTGTTGTTGCTGGTTTCGATCAAGGAAAACAAGGCAGAACAGCAGGCGATCAATGCTGTTCCGGACATCAAGAAATTGGAACCACGCAGCTCGGAGTGGGGCAAGTATTTCCCCCGTCAGTATGATTCCTACATGAAGACGAGCAAAAGTGACGAAATCAAGGATGTCCTGAAATCATCTCCTGCGCTGGTGGTGATGTGGGCTGGGTACGGTTTCGCAAAAGACTACAATGCGCCGCGCGGCCATTATTACGCCCTTGAAGACAACATCAACACCCTGCGCACCGGCGCGCCGGTCGACGACAAGTCCGGGCCAATGCCAACCGCCTGCTGGACCTGCAAATCCCCTGATGTGCCGCGGGTGATGGACAAGAACGGTGAGCTCGACTATTTCACCGGTAAATGGGCCCGGCTTGGTGGTGAGATTGTCAACACCATCGGCTGTGCCGACTGTCACGACAACAAGACCATGAAACTGTCCGCGACCCGTCCTTATCTGGAGCGGGGGCTGGACGCTGAAGGCAGCTTGAAGTATGCCGAAGCCACGCATCAGGAGATGAGGACGTTGGTTTGCGCCCAGTGTCACGTTGAGTATTATTTCAAGAAAACGGAGTGGAACGACAAAGGGGTGAAGAAGACCGCCGGGGTTGTGACCTTGCCGTGGGACAATGGTTTCTCGGCCGAACAGATCGAAAAATACTATGATGATCGTGATTTTTCCGACTGGAAGCACGCGATCAGCAAGACCCCGATGCTCAAGGCCCAGCACCCCGGCTATGAAATGTTCGTCACCGGCGTCCATGGCAAACAGGGGCTGTCCTGCGCCGACTGCCACATGCCTTACGTCCGCGAAGGCGGGGTCAAATATTCCAACCACCAGGTCGGCAGTCCGCTCGACAATATTGGCAACACCTGTCTGAACTGTCACCAGGGAACTGAAAAAGAATTCCGCGCGACTATCGAGCGAAAGCTGGAGCGTAAAAACGAACTTTCCGGCATCGCCATGGATGTTCTCGCCAAGGCCCACCTCGAAGCGGGCAAGGCCTGGGAGCTGGGAGCGACTGAAGCAGAGATGCGACCGGCATTGCAGGATCTTCGTCACGCCCAATGGCGCTGGGACTACTCCATCGCTTCCCACGGCTCCTTTTTCCATGCTCCCGAAGAGACCCTGCGGGTGCTGGGCAGCGCCATCAACAAGGGGCAGGAAGCCCGCCTGAAGTTGCGCACGGTGTTGGCCAAATATAAGGCCGCCGACTACGTTGTGCCCGATTTTTCGACCAAGGAAAAAGCCCAGCAGGTTGTTGGCCTGCCTTTCGACACGCTGGTTCAGGAAAAGAAAAGTTTCCTCAGCGGGCTCCGGCAGCAGTGGATCGAAGCCGGGAAAAGCAAAGGAATTTATGACCCTAAATCGCGCGCAGAGATGAAATTCAAGACCTCCTACAACTAAAAAACAGCCAGCTACTGCTGATTGAAAATCGGCCCTGTTCGCTTCGCGCGGACAGGGCCGACTCAGTTGCACCAATATTTTTCGTCCCCTCTTTTTCCCTGATCGCAAGTCAATGCTTCTTCACCTGCTCAGCTGGTTTATGTGCCTTTAAGTGACTCAAACTGTGCAAATGCACGGTAGAAATCCTCCTCGCTCGATGAAATGCTCAAACTGGCCTTTTCCCCGGATATCCGCCAATAGACCGGGAATTCGGGTGCTGCAGGTGTTTCTTTGTCACGGAGTGATGTCACTTTTATTGCAACCGGAGAGGTCTTTTTTGCTTACTTTTTTGTTCTTTATGAGCCCTGACATGGAGCCTGAAGCTTGGCATGATCCTGTTTGGAGTGAAATTTGCATCAATGAGATGGCGTATCGCTATAAATTCAATTAATTGACAGATATAAACGAGTCCTTTCCGACTGGGAGTCTGACCTATGTTTACTTTTGCGAATAAAGCAGCGCTTATCCTTGTCGCGCTTATGTTGCTGCCCTCATTGAGTGTCGCGCGACAGACCCACTATGCAAGCTGCAACCAATGTCACAAGCCTGGCTTGAATATGGCCGCCTTGGACGGGAATCCCTGTACGTTATGTCATGTCAGCACGAACCCCACGGTGATGTTTAATGATGATGTCACCTATAATATCCCCGGTTTTTTCAGTGTCGACGATGCCAGTAACACGATGAATACTGTTACCAGTGAAATTTCCGGTGCAACACCGTCCGAGCAGACATCCCACCTGTGGCTGAAAACTTCCGGCGAAAACGTCCCGGCAGCAGGTGCTGCAAAGCCGACTCTTTATCTGACTCAATTTAATGGCCGTTACCGGATAACTGAGGGGCAGCTGCATTGTTTCCGTTGTCACGATCCTCATGCGGATAAAAATGTCAAACTGAAACTGCTCAAGGTTCCGACGGATGAAGACCAGATGTGCGCCGATTGTCACAAACCGTGGTACATCAATAATGCCAACGCCTACCTGACTCACCCGGTCGGGGCCGCGGTCAATTATGCCGCCGTTGCTGCCGCCAATCCCTCAAAATATAACGCTTCGATCACCAACACCGGGAGCGGTGACGTGCGCACCGTGGGCGCAACCGGAATGGTCAGTTGTACCTCTTGTCATGGCGTCCACTTTACCGATTCCAATTCAACGACCGTTGACGGGGCTGCCAGCACTCTTGTGTCCTCCGACGGCAACCTGCTCCGTACCGACGGACCTCTGCGGACCGGGGGATCGTCCGCCGAAACCGCCCAACTGCGTTCCAATCTCTGCCAGGCCTGTCATACCTATCAGCCTCACGGCAATGCAACAGAAGCTCTTGGCTGTCTCGGTTGTCACAGCGGCCATGTCTACAACAACGGTGATCCGAACTACTTTGTGTTGCGCGCTGAGGTGACCACCACCGCTTTCGGAACGGTCAGCACGCTCAATTTCAAAGATCCGACCACGACCAACGGGGGGAGCAAAACCGTTGCCCAGGTCTGGTCAGGCGAAAGCGTCGGTGACAGTGCCGGTTATTGCGAACAGTGCCACGGGCAGTTGACGGCCATGCCGGCCAGTGCCCGGACGCACATCGAAGGGGAAAACTGCCGCACCTGTCACACCCACGATGGCGGGACGTACTCATTTGAAGCGGCTGGCGGCTGCGACGGCTGCCACGGCTATCCTCCCAGTGTGAATACGCCGGGCGGGCCTGACGGTTATGCCGCCGGCTACACCCCGTTCAAAGACGAATCAGCGACCCCGCACGCCGCTCATGCCGCTGGCAGCGGTAACTACACCTTCAGCTGTGCCATCTGTCACCTCAACAACAGCCACGATACCGGCACCTTCCAGGACGTTTTTGTCGGTGGCAGCTACGATGCCCTCGCCAGCGGCGACGGCAACCTGACCCCGACCTACACGACTTCTGGTGCGGGCACCTGTAGCGCGGTCTACTGTCACTCCAACGGCGGTGCCCGGACCAGTGATATCGCCCGCAGCTATGTGGCGGCGACCATTCCGGCCTGGGCAGCAGGCAGTACCACCGGAGCGATCACGACCTGCAATGCTTGTCATGATAACAGTGCCGCGATGACCAACGGTTCCGCTTCCCACGCCGCGCACCTGGCCTTGAGCGGAGTGAGCTGCAAGACCTGCCATGTTAATACTGCCACCAGCGCCACAACTCTGGTTGCCGGTGCCATCGGTACCACGCACGTTAACAAGACCGTCGATGTCGCTTTTGACACCAGCGGTTTCCTCACCGTCGGTGCGACTCCCTATTCCGGCGCAACCGGAACCTGTGCCGTCTACTGTCACTCCGATGGTAGCGGCAATTTCAAGTCCCCTGACTGGGACGGCACAACAATCACCTGTACATCGTGTCATAATAATGGCACCGATAACGGTGTTTTGACCAACGCACCTGCCTCTGCCACTCATGCCAAACACCTGGCGGTCAGCGGGATCGACTGCGCTACCTGTCACGGCGCCGGTGCCAATACCGCCGCCCATGCCGGTCACCTCGACGGCAGCATCGGTTCCCCGGCACAGGCAACCTGTAACGCCTGCCACGGTGCCACGGTTGCCGGTAGCGAAGTTGATGCCGAGCCGGTCTGGACCAACAGCGCGTCGGTAAGTTGTGAAACCTGCCACCTCGGGGCACTGGCGGTTGTTACTGCCAAGACCGCACCCGCCAAGGATTCCGCCACGACCACCGGTCACAACAAGACCTCCGGCACCTATCTTGTGTCCGCTAACCTTGCAGCGAATCAAAGCTGTAATGCCTGTCATGACACCGCTGCCGCCGGCCATTTTGATGGTATCAGCGGTGACGATACCCGCCTGGTCGGCGGTTTTGACTGCACCACCTGTCACACCACCATTGTCACCCACCAGGCCAAGGGCTGTACTGTCTGTCACGATCCGCACGGTAGCAGCAATATCTATATGGTCAATACGACCTCGACCGGCAACTACAGTGGCACGGTTGATTTCACCGCTTTGACCGGCGCCGGTTCCTACGATGAGAGTGACGCCGCCAACGGTGATGACCTCTGCGCGACCTGTCACACCGTGGTGGCACACAATCGCGCTGACGCCACTGGCGCGCCCCATAATGAAGGTACGGACTGTTTTACCTGTCACAATGGACATACCAACGCGGCACCGTTCAGCTCCAACGGCGGCACCAACTGCGGTGACTGCCATGCCTATGCCCCCGGAACCACCAAAGGGGCGTTGACCTCCGGTGCACACCAGACGCATATCACTGTCGCCGATGGTGATATGACGAATCCCGCCGAAGATTTCTCTGATTGCGCCCAGTGCCACGGTGCCACGGTGACCAGCTATACCTATACTTCTGGTGGTGCGCACATGGACGGTGTGACCAATTTCGTTGTCGGCCTCGGCTATGATGACAACGGGACACGCGGTGTGCTCGGTGATGACACGGTGACCAGCTGTGCGGGTGCTTGTCACGCCACCGCCGCAGGACAGGCTGCGGTCTGGACCGCCACCTCGCTGAGCTGTGATTCCTGTCACGGCAATCCCCCGGAAAATGGTGGTGGTGACGGCCTCGCGCACAGCAAACACCTGGCGTTGAGCGGTGTCACCTGTGCCAGCTGTCATGACGCCACCGTGCCGACCGATACCGCCCACATCGACACCACCGGTGCTGATGAAGGGTTGACCCTCGCCGCCCGCGCGGTGGCTGTGGCGGATAATGCCTCGGTACTCATAACGGGTTTTGTTGATCTCGACAACACCTGCAACAACGCCGCCTGTCACGATCCTTCCGCTGGTGGCTATCTGGCGGACTGGGACGTCGATAGTTCAAGCTGTAACCTGTGTCACGGCAACGCCCCGGCGACCGGCGCGCACGCCGGGCACACCACCGTCACCGTCAACACCACCGCAGAAGATCGCAGCGACTGCGCCCAGTGTCACACCGGCGCCGACAGCTACACCTATGCGCACCGCAACGGCGCCGCAGGCTTCGTTGCCGGGATCGCCGATGCCGGGA
>JAHYIW010000005.1 GCA_019429445.1 Desulfuromonadaceae bacterium | reverse complement strand
TCATGAGCGCACCGGACGACCTTTAGGCTCAGGGTCCTTTCTGGACACGGTGGAGGAGCAGTTGAGACGGACGGTTCGCCCTCAGAAGCCGGGCCCCAAGAAGAAAGATCATTGAGTTAGGTATACTGTTTCCGGAACTCCCGGAACTCGTCCCCGGAACTCCCACCAGACCTTTTTGATTGGTGAGTGTCGCCGACCGACCGGCACAACAACCGGACAGGAGTATTTTTTTATGTTACGTCTCGGCCTTTGCTGCCTGTTCAAAAAGTCTCCCATTCATTTCAGGAGCACAACGGCGACGTTTGTTAAAAAACTTGCCCCCTCTTTGCGTCTCGATCGACTCAGTGACATTTGCCTCGCCAACGCCCGCTCTCTGCTCGCGGCAGTTGAAGAGGTGCACCGCCTCGGTATCGGTGCATTCCGGGTTTCGTCACCCTTGCTGCCGCTCTACACTCATCCTGACGTCGGCTATCGGCTTGAAGAGCTGCCGCAGGGTGAGGCGATCGTCGAATCCTTGGGTGCGGTCAAAGAACTCAAAGAGAGGTACCGGCTCCGGCTCAGTCTCCACCCGGATCAGTTTACACTCCTCTCCAGCCCCCGGCCGGCGGTGACGGCCGCGGCTCTCAAGGATCTTGAGTATCAGGCAATGCTGGCAGCTTTGATCGGGGCCGATACGATCAATATTCATGGCGGCGGGGTTTACGGCGATAAAGTGAGCGCCCTCGCGCGGCTGGTCGAGCAGGTCTCTGCGCTGTCCGAACCGATCCGCAGTCGCCTGAGCCTGGAAAATGACGATAAAAGCTATACAGTCAAAGATCTGTTGCCGGTCTGCGCAGAACTCGCGATCCCTCTGGTTTATGATGTTCACCATCATCGTTGCAACTCCGACGGTTTATCGATCGCCGAGGCAACACAAGCCTGTTTGAAAACGTGGCAGCATGTCGGACGCGAAGCTTATTTCCACATCTCCTCTCCCCGGGACGGTTGGGAGGGGAAATCGGGGCCGCATGCCGATTTTATCGATTTGACTGATTTTCCTGATGAGTGGAGCGGGCTCGATGTCACCATCGACGTTGAAGCTAAGGCAAAAGAACTG
Organism: Desulfuromonadaceae bacterium; assembly: GCA_019429445.1. Classification (NCBI taxonomy): domain Bacteria; kingdom Pseudomonadati; phylum Thermodesulfobacteriota; class Desulfuromonadia; order Desulfuromonadales; family Desulfuromonadaceae; species Desulfuromonadaceae bacterium. Next base: position 119,650 of record JAHYIW010000005.1, on the reverse strand, counting down.
GCGGTGGTTAAGCTGCGCCAGGAGCTTGGCTTGCCAAAGTGGCAGTTCCTGGATCGCTAACGCCACCTCCAAGATTGGGTGCTGTCTGAATATTGCGTTCAATTGAGCCCTCTGTGACTCCTGTAGGTGACGATTGAAACCCAGCTTCTGTCGCCACTAATTTCACGCCTGTTGAAATTGATTGCAGTCAACTGGAGTCTCTCAATGCATGCGCTGCTTGAACTGGATGAATATTTTGTTGATAAATTTTTCTTTGCGGCCAACGAGTCTTACGACGGTAAAATGGGCGGGCATGAGGCAATTTTGGGTAAATATGATAGTTCCGGGGACATCTATCTTTCTACCCATTGCCGGGCCCCAGGATGAAGATCGCTGGGGCGAGAAGTACTTGAAAGCCAAAATGATGGCAAGGCGCAGCAATAGCAAAATAACAAGCAGCGTCCTTGTCTTATAGATTCTATCCCCAATCGGTCACTCGAAAATTGTGGACACCCTCGCCAGAACTTCATTCATGATTGCCTCCGGCACACCCTCCAGCTTATGGGCACTGCGCGAAGCTAAGTCGAGGGCACGAGGCTGGTCACATCTGATTGCACCCGTTGTTTTCGTTCCTGCCCCAATCAGCGATACTGCAAAGCCAGCCGTACGTGTAAAGTTGCCCCCGCTGGTAATTGGCAGTACGACTGGCGTTTTTGTCAGGCGGTTGAAGGACGACGGAGACACAACCAAAACGGGTCGTGTCCCCTGCTGTTCATGGCCTGAAGTCGGGTCAAGTGACACAAGGTAAATATCGCCGCGCTCCATTACAGTAGCTCACTGCCGACAGGCTTGTTTTCGAGCCAATCGCGATCTTCTGCACTGACCTCGGCAGATGCGTCACATTGAGCCAACAGTTCGTCCAGGCTGTATCTCGGACGTAATGTTGGCTCCACCACCAGGCGGCCGTGATCGACGGCCAGACCAACCGTTGCGCCAGCGTGCAAATGCAGAATATCGAGGATGGCCGGTGGTACGGCCAGCATGATCGAACCGCCTACTTTACGAAGGTTTGTCGTGTGCATAGTTCACATCTCCTTTAAGTTATACTGAAATATAACTTCCTGAAGTCGAAATTGCAAGGTGCATTCTCTATCTGTAACGAGAAGACCATAAGTGAAAATGTCCAACTTGTATAAGTTCCGTGAGTTCTCGGAACACCTGTGGGAGCGGCTTCCAGCCGCGAATACCTGACAATGTCAGGCAAAAACTTCGCGGCTGAAAGCCGCTCCCACAGATGAAAGCCGCTCCTGCAGCAGAAATGAATCTTCCCGATCAATTCGCCAGCGACCCGAATACCGTAACGATCAAGATGGGAGCAGACAAAGGCTGCCAACTCGCCTATGTTCATTTCGCGAATGGTCATCATAATGGTTTTGCAGCTCTACGTGGACGCTGTCGTTCCATCTGCAACCGCAGTCGCTCATCTTCCGGATAGAAAGTCAGGGCCTTTTCGACCAAGTCAGTCACTTCTGCAAGGAGAGGATAGCGGGGATTAAAAGAGTACAGTCGGGTTCTCCCAACCAGCGAACTGACAAGAATGCCGCCGCGCTCCAGAATTTCAAGCTGACGCTGGAGAGGAGTCAAACTACAGGCGAAGAATCGCGCCATGTCACGCGCATGCCCCTGACTGCGCGCATAGATGAAAAAAAGGACCCGTTCTTTGTTAATCGAACCGAAAAGGGATTCAAGCATAACGACCTCACAAAGATGTCAAATGATTTCTAATTGAGGTCATAATATCATTTCCTGTTCAGAGCGCAATCATTTGTATTCGTTATTTTCCAGATTAATATTAATCTTCCGCTGGAGGCACTTTCCGCTTCATTGGGCCAGAATCTACGCCTTGCTCCTCCCCTTGGGCTAAGGGGAGGTCAGGAGGGGCTACGTCTGGCAGGAACTGCCATGGGTTCAGAACACCCAACGAATTCTAACTCCCCCCAGCCCCCTCTTAATCTAAGCGGGGGTGAAAATCTGCATCTTGCTCCACGATAGAGAGTTTCAGCCAAACTTAGCGGAAGATCAGTGCTAATCTGGTTACTTGTTGATTCGCGCCGCCAAAAATACGAGCCTCGCCGGTTTATGCCTCAATCTTCAACTGCAAAAGTCAATCGACCCCCAATGATTCTTTCGACCCGCAACCCAGGGCACCCACGAGGGGTGCCCCTACGATGAACGACCAACCGGAGGCGAATTAGTTTAGTAGGGATGCCCCTTGCGGGTATCCGGGGTTTTGACCGGCGGCACCGAAACCCGCCTGCGGGTATCCGGCAGTTCATGGAGGAGTTCCGGGTATCTCTATTTTTTATCCTCACGCACCCTTATGCCATTCTCACATCAGCCTGTGTGTCGCCAGCGTCAATATCGCGACCAGCACATATCTGGTCAGCTTTCCAGTCGTCACCAGCACGGCAAACTGCCAAAACTTGACCCGCAACAAACCGCCCACCAGACAAAGCGGATCACCAATCACCGGCAACCAGGACAACAACAGGGACCAGCAGCCGTAGCGTTGATAAAATCGTGAGGCGCGGTCCCGCGAGCAATCATCGATCCGCAATACCCGCGTAATCAGCCACGGCCCACCGTACCAACCGATCACCCAGGTGGTCAACGCTCCGAGGGAATTGCCGGCGGTTGCGACCACGACGGTTACCAGCGGGTCGGAGTCGCGCAGCAGCAGTGACACCAACAACCATTCAGACCCGAGCGGGATCAGGGTCGCGGCAAGAAAACCCAATAGAAAGAGGGCAAGGAGCCCGTGATGATTCAGGAATAGATCCATTGACGCAGGTTGCCGGAGTTGAGCCGTAATGTCAATTGCGGCAATTTATTTCGGGTAAAGCTCTGCAATCCCGTTGGGCTCAAGCTTTTTACGTGACGGCTTTGGCTCTGAATTATACTGTGATAAAGCCTTCATCAGCTCCTCACTCCGCCAGTTGATGCTGTTATGGCCATAAATATGCTCCTGCAATTCGCGGATCCTGTCCTTCAGCGGGGCAGGGCAGGTGTCTGCAATACGCCCGAGACTGGCGAGCGCGGCGAGCTCGAAATGAGCCCGACCCCAGGCGATCAGCGCATCTCTGACCCGGAGTGGGTCGTTGTTGGCAGCGACACTGAGAAGTTGTTTGAACAGTTTTTCCTCGCTCTGCAAGTTTTTCCGGGGGGCTTCGACGGGTAATTCTTTTTCAGGATTCCGGCGACGGAAGAGCAGCACCAGCACAATAATCAATCCGGCAGCCAGCCCTGCACATAACAGCGACCACCAGGGCCAGGGAATAAAACGATCTTCGATCCCGTCAAAGGTTTCGTTGCTCGAACCAGCAGCCGGGATGGCGGTGGCCGGTGACACGGGCGGCTTTTCAGCCGTAGCGACGGGGGCGGCGACGGGGGCGGCGACGAGCAGATCACGACCGGGCAAGTGTGCGCTACGCTGTTGTCCGGTTGTTGTGTCCCACCACACAACTTCCATTGGCGGTAACCGCAGGCGACCGCTGCGGGTCGGCACCAGAGCATATTTTTCGGTGCGCAGAGCGACCATTCCCTGGGGACTGACGGTATCGGTCAGGGCCGGTTGATCGGGGTAAATCTTGAGGTTGGTGACATCCGGGGGGGGCAATGACGGGAGTTGCGCGGAACTCTGGCCGACGGCACGCAGGATGATGGTGCGGGTGACCGGTTCGCCAATTTTCAGTTTGAGTGGATCGGTCGACCACTCTTCCTGTAATTCGACCGCCTGCGCTGGCAGCCAGTCTGTTCCATTGGTTAGCGCTGCGGGAACGACGGTGACCTGTTGCTCTCTGGACTGCTGGCGGACAACCGGAGCCGCCGCGCCGAAGGGATCGAAACGGTTGACGCTGCGCTCGACGATGCGCCCCTCAAAGGTCAGCGGCGCGATGCGCAAAGTGCCGCTCTGCTGAGGGAAAAGGGCGTAGCGGCGTTCGGTGACAACGTAACGCACGCCGTCGATGAGTTTTTCGTAGTCACGATCATCACCGAGTTTCTGCACCAGACAATCGAGTTCGGGAATTTCCGGTTCGGTCAATGTCGCGGCGGACAGATTCACCGCACGCAACAGGCGCACGGTCAGCAGCAACTGCTCGCGAACCGTCAGCTGCTGTTTGTCGATCTCCACCTGCAATTCAATCTGCCGGTTTGCTCCGCGCGCCTGACTGGTTGCTGCGGAAACGACATCGACCGTCAGCCCGCGACTGCGGTCGCTGCCGAAGCTGATCGGCGGAATCGTCATCCGTCCGGCACGTTTGGCCATCAGGGTCAGAATCCATTCGGTTTTTTTCTGCACATCACCATTGATGATACTGAGTTGACTGCTGCGGTTCTGGCTGAGTATTTCAAAATCGCGCTGCAGTGGCGAAAAATCAGGGTCTGCAGCGGGGCTCTCGGTGGCACTGAAGGTCAGGGTCAGTGATTCGTTCACGGCCACCGGGTTGCGATCGAGGCGGGCATCGATCGTTAATGCCCAGAGCGGTGCGGCACTGCCGTTGATCACCAGGCAAACCAGCAACAGGCGCTGTAAAAACGCTACCATGATTGTTTCTCCGGTCGGGTTTCGCGTTGTTGATATTGATATAGAAATTTGCGCCGCAACAGGCCGCCGGGGTCATCGGGGATGCGGCGCAACCACTGCTCCATCATCTGTCGTTGCTCGGCTTCAAGGGGACTTTCTTCCACCGGTGGGGCGGGTTGCCCGGCGTTGTTAACGGTGGCGTCGGCGGATTCTTTTGTCGTGTCAGGTTGTTGCTCCTCCGCTGGCGTTTCCTGCGTTTCCTGTGCTTCGTCTTTGTCGGAACGGTTCTGCTCGGCACGCTTGTGTTTACTGTCCGGGGATGACTGGGTGCTCTGGTCAGCGTTCTGTTGCCCATTATTCTCGCTGTGCTGATCCTGGCCGCCCTGCTGTTGTCCTTTCCCCGCTTGATCCTGTGACGGATCCTCTTGATCCCCTTGATCCCCCTGATCCTGTTGCTTCTGTTGCTGCTGTTGTTCGCCTTTTTGTTGTTCTTTTTGGCGCTGCAACAGGTGTAGATTATGTCGTGCATCGGCGTGCTCGGGGTCGCGGCGCAACGCTTCTTCGTAGGCGGCCATGGCTGCATCGATTTGTCCGGCCCGGGCCAGGGCGTTCCCCCGGTTGTAATGATCATCAGCCCCGGTCAGGTTTTCCAGCACTTTTGCGGCTGCGACGAAATTTTCAGCGCGGTAGCGTGCGGCCGCCTGCCAGCGCGGATCGCTGAAATTTTCAGCGGCAGCTTTATAGTCTTCGGCTTCAAATTGCTGCGTCGCGCGCTGCTCGCGGTTATGCCACACTTCATTCCAGCTCAAGGCGTGGGCCGGGGTCGCGGTCAGCAGGCAGAAACTGCCGGTTAACAGTGGCAGGCACAGTGGCAGTAGCCACAGATAGCCGCGCAGCAACCATCCGCCCAGCGGCAAAAGGGGCAGCAACAACCAGGCGCCGTCTTCGATCCAGGTAGCGGCGGTCAGGTGCTGCGCCGAGGGATCTTTCTGTTCGTTGGCGGCCGCACGATGCCCGGATGTTTTCAGCAAGTAATCAATATCATGATCGTCGGCAGTTAACGTGGCGTAACGACCGCCATGATCGTCCGCCAGCTTTTTCAATGCGTCGGTGTCAAGACGACTGAGGACGATATCGCCCTGCGCGTCCTTGAAAAATCCACCGCCTGGAAGGGGGATCGGAGCACCGCTTGCGGTGCCGACCGCCAGAACATGCAGGCGCAAGGACGGCGGGAGATCGAGGGGGTCGTTCAGCGTCACCGCGTCGCTGATCAGCAGTAGCTCGCCGCGCGGCTGGCCCGCCTGGCGAAAAAGTTCCAGCGCCTTGGTCACGGCCCGGTCGGTGCGTGTCCCCTGGGTCGGCATCAGGGCACTATCGAGGGCCGTGAGTTGGGCAATAATTGTCCTCGTGTCGTCGGTGAGGGGGGTAACCACAAACGGTTCCGCCGCAAAGACGACCAGGGCGGTTTGCCCTTCGCGACGCTGGCGACAAATATCGATGATTTTGAGTTTGGCGCGGGTCAGGCGACTTGGCGCAACATCGGCGGCGTCCATCGAGCGTGACAGATCGAGGAGGATAACGAGAGCCGTAGTGGAGTGAAAGACCGGACGCGGTCGTTCGCGAAAGACCGGCCCGGCCAGCGCGACAACAAGCAGGACGATTGCCAGCGGGATGAAACGCCCGGACCAGCGCTCTGTCGGGCGTCCTGCGCTGAGCAGGTAGGGGATCAATGACGGATCGCAGACCTTCAGCCAGGCGCTGTTCCCTGCGCCGGGGCGACGGAAAAAATAGAGGGACAGCAACGGCGGCAGGGCCAGCAACCAGAGGGGGCGCAAAAAATGAAAGTTGCTTAAAAACTCGTTCAGCAAGGGGGTCATCCGCGCCTCCGGGGGAAGCGTGCCACAAGCAGCGAGGCAGCCAGCGCGGTGGTGAGCGGGTAGACAAAGAGGGCGGTCAGGGGGCGGTAGACGCGCGCATCCTGTGCCACCGGTTCGAGGCGATCGATAATGCGGTAGATCTCTTCGAGCTGAGCGGTGTCGCGGGCACGAAAGTAACGTCCCCCGGTTTGCTCGGCAATCGCGGTCAGGGTGGCTTCGTCGAGATCGGCAGAAGGGTTAACGCGGCGGTTGCCGAAGAATGAGCGCACGATCATCTCATCCGCGCCGATGCCGACGGTATATATTTTCAACCCTTCAGCGGCGGCCAGTTCTGCGGCCTTGAGCGGTGCGATCTCCCCTGCGGTATTGACGCCGTCAGTAAGGAGAATGAGGATTTTATCGCGCACGTTTTGCCCCTGGAAACGTTTAACTGCCAACCCGATGGCGTCACCGATGGCGGTTTCCTTCCCGGCCAGTCCGACCGCGGACTCATCCAGCAGGGTGCGCACTGTTGTGCGGTCGAAGGTCAGCGGGGTTTGCAGATAGGCTTGACGTCCGAAGAGGATGAGCCCGATGCGGTCACCGACGCGGCGCTCGATAAACTCTCCGGCAACCAGTTTGGTCGCTGTCAGTCGATCGATCATGGTATCGCGATACTGAAAATCCTCGGTGGCCATACTCCCTGACAGGTCGGCCGCCAGCAGCAGATCGCGTCCCTTGAGCGGCAGTTCGATCGGCGCGCCGATCCAGTGCGGGTTGGCGGCAGCGCCGACCAGCAGGAACCAGGCGAACAGCGCAACCAGCCGTCGCCAGCGTGGGGGCAGGCTGGTGTTGCCGGTCGCGAACGGGGTGAACTCCGGGGCATGCGGGATGCGCAGCGCCGCCTCAGCCCCGCCGTGCGGTCGTCCAAAAAAGAAGCGTAACAGCACCGGCAACGGTAAAACAAGGAAAACGTAGGGCCAGAAAAATTCGATCATCTGCAAACCTTTCTGGCCGGCAGTTTGCACAACCAGTCGCGACACAATGCCAACAGGTCAGCGGCTTCGCAATCAGCGCCGTTCGCCGGTCGGTAGGGCCCGGTCGCCAGAACCTGTCCCGCTCCCGCGGAGAAACCGTCAAGCTCGGTCGCCTGGTCGAGAAAACGCAGCCAGTTTGCGCCGGTCAGGGCAGCGCAATCGGTGCGCGGGAAACGGCTGATCGCCACCCGGCGCAGCAAGGTGGAGAGCTCGCGCAGTAATTGCTCGCGGTTCCGAGTACGGGAAAAAGTGTTTTCGATCCGGGTCAGTTCCGCCAGTGCAGCGGTTCGCCAGCGGCGTTGGCGGCGCATTTGCCGAAACAGGTAAATGAGCCCGGCAATGACAATCAGCAGCGCACCGAGCAGCCACCAGCCAGGGGCGGGGGGCCACCAGGGAAGAGCAGAGGGCGCGGGAAGGTGAATATCGCGCAGCGGCAGTTCGGCGGCGGGTCCAGCGGCGATCATCGCTGCCCCCGGCGCAGCAGTCGGTGCAGTGACTCCGCCGGTGCAACGGCGGTGGAGAGTGGCAGATAGAGTGCATCGTGACTGCGGCAAAAATGTTCAAGGGTGTGCTGGCGCTCGTCAAAGCGCGCGCGAAAGGCCGCGCGGGTGGCGGAACGGGTGCTGTCGAGACAGAAGACCGAGTCACGATCACGCAGCAGATAGTGCCCCGGTGGTGGCAGTTCCTGTTCGATCGGGTCGAAAATGTGTGCCAGGATCAGTTCCGAATGTACTGCCAGCCGACGCAGCAACTGGAGATCATCTTCGCTGAGGGTGCGAAAATCACTGAGGATAAAGAGGCGGCCCCCCGGTTTGACCAGGCGGGTTAACGGCGCAAAGTGGTCACGCACCGTACCGTTTGCCGGTACTTTTGCCGTACCAGCCCAGGCCGGGTGCCGACAGATTTCGCCGATCAGCCCGGTGACGGCTACCTTGCCACGCGCCGGACGCAGGATGCGGCTTGCTGCGGGGGTGAAGATCACTCCGCCAAGGCGGTCGCCACTGTGGAGCGCGTGCCAGGCGAGCAGGGCGGTGGTTTCGGCGGCCAGCACCGCCTTGTAGGCACGGCGGGTGGCGAAGAACATCGAGTTGCTCAGATCAAGCCAGAAGAGAACCGGGCATTCACATTCCTCACGAAACAGTTTGGTGTGGGGATGGCCGCTGCGGGCGGTAACGCGCCAGTCGATGGTGCGCACATCGTCCCCCGGCTGATAAGGGCGTACTTCGTCGAACTCCATCCCCCGCCCTTTGAAGGCGGAGAGATACTGGCCGCTCTGCCGTGCGCGAATTGGCCCGCTGCGCAGCGGCAGTCCTTCTCCCGCCGCCCGCAGGGCGATCAACTGGCTGACGGTGACTCTGGTTGGGTCGGTCAGGGATGCACGGTCGCCGCCAGGGCGGCGCATGCCGAAGGGGCGCATCACGGCACCGGCACCCGCGTCAGCAGTTCGCTGATCAATCGCTCGATATCCCAGCCATCGGCTTCTGCCGCGTAGGTGACCATGATGCGGTGGCGCAAAACGTCATGGGCAATCTCCTGAACATCTTCCGGCGACACATAATCGCGCCCCGCCAGCCAGGCGCGCGCGCGCGAACAGCGATCCAGAGCAATCGTCGCCCGGGGACTGGCACCATACTGCAACAACGTGGCAAGATCGTCGCCGTAGAGCTGCGGATTGCGCGTCGCCATCACCAACTGCACAATGTACTCTTCCAGCGGCTCGGCCATAAAAATATCAAGGACTTCGTCACGTGCGGCAAAGAGTGTCGCGGCAGGAACTTTCTTTGGCCGCTCATGCCTGGCGAAAAAATCCGCATGTGCTTCGCGCCGTGCCAGGTGCAGAATCTCACGTTCAGCGCTGATGTCCGGATAATCAATGCGCACCTGCATCAGAAAACGGTCGAGCTGGGCCTCGGGGAGGGGGTAGGTGCCTTCGTGCTCAATCGAGTTCTGCGTCGCCATAACGAGAAAAAGTTGCGGCAGCGGATAAGTCTGCTTGCCGACTGTAATCTGGCGTTCGGCCATCGCTTCGAGGAGCGCCGATTGCACCTTCGCCGGAGCGCGATTGATCTCGTCAGCGAGGATCAGGTTATGAAAGAGCGGGCCGTGCTGAAATGTGAAATCGCCAGTCTGCGGGCGGAAGATCTCGGTGCCGGTGAGATCGGCAGGAAGCAGGTCGGGGGTGAACTGGATACGATGAAAATCCCCGTCCAGCCCGTCGCACAGCACTTTTATCGCCCGCGTCTTGGCCAGCCCCGGAGCGCCTTCAACCAGTAGATGACCATCGGCCAGCAGGGCGATCAATAAACGCTCAATCAACTTGTCCTGACCGATAATCTGCGTTGAGATGTAGTTTTTGAGGTGGCAGATAATTTCTTGAGTGGACATGATAATTCCTCGCGGTTAGCAGATTAATGTCAGCGACAGGTTTATAGCAGGGTTTGAACATTTCCTCAAGGAGAGCTGCTGATAAGTGTCCGGGGATCAATATAATTCACACTCTTGCGATTTCAAGGGGCAGGGTGCGTTGCGGGGGGATAAATGCTGGTGGTATTGAAGTAAAGAATATGTTAGACCTACCAGAAGGTTACACTGAAGGCCGGATTCATATCTTTGCAGCTGTGCTTGATGATACGGGGATTATGCCATGACCAGATTGAATGCTGAAAAAAGATCGGGGCAAAAGGGTTTTACGCTGATCGAGTTGCTTATCGTCGTTGCGATTATCGGGATCCTTGCAGCGATCGCTATCCCCCAGTTTTCCGCCTATCGCATGAAAGCCTTCAACACCTCCGCCCAGAACGATCTGCGTACGATCAGAACTTATCTGGATGCATACTTTTCTGATAACTATCACTATCCCTTCTGAGCAAGCAATTCCCCCCCCTTGCGTTTGCGTACCGTGCGGTTTTTGAACAGCTTCTTCCGACAACAGGGCTCCCGTTCGCGCCCGGCCAGATAACACGGTCTGGTTTTTGATTCATTTCGAGCAGGTAACAACCGCAATGCACAATCGTGCTATAATCGCGAACAAAGGCAGCATTAATCCATGCAAGCGATAACATCGGAGGACAATCATGGCGACTCGAAGATGGCTTCTTCTCCCCCTGCTCGGCATCTGTTTCACTCTGGGCATACCGAACCTGACCGCCGCGGCGGAGAAGCAAACCTCAATTGAGAAGATCCACAAAGAGACGCGTAATCTTCTGCGGACGATCAAAACGTATACCGTCGAACAAAAAGAACAGGCTGTTCGCGAAATCGCAATCACCTTGCGACAACTCGACCGCCAGATTGAAGAGCTTGAAGCACAGCTTTCCGCCCGTTGGGACACCATGAGCGCGGTCGCGCGCAAAGAGACCCGCCAAAGCCTTGCCGCAATGCGGCAACAGCGTGACGAACTGGCCGCCTGGTCCAAGGATTTCCAATCGAGTTCCGCGGACAGCTGGGATCATATCAAGGAAGGATTTTCGAAGGCCTATCAAGCGCTCGACGAATCGCGGGAAAAAGCGCTGAACGACCTTCAGGGGGATTGATCACGCGGCAATGGAAGCCCTTGATGATCGCAGGACATTAACCTGCTGCCGCGTTTTACAACATGGCGATAATGAAGACATCGGGGGAACCCCTCCGGGAACGACACGAAAAGGAGTATTTATGCGATACGCACTTATCATAATCGTTCTGACACTGATGACGGCAACCGCCGACGCGGCCGTGGGACAAGCCGACCGACCGTTCGGCCTGGTACCCTGTAACCCATAGGATTTCGAGGGATTGCGCAGGGCTTTGACGTGTCAGCAAGGCGCGATTTCTGTTGCCTAGCCGTAGCTAAACAGCTGAAATCGGAACGTAGCTGACGCGACAAAGAACAAGCAAGATGTGAAAGATTATGGGTTACAGGGTACTCGGCGTGATCGTCGGCGAACCGACCGGCATCAGCGGGAAATACTGGCTCGACACGCGGCAGGCAATCGACTTCGCCGCCGCGTGGTCGTTTTCGGCCAACAATTCTTTTCAGTTTCATGCCGACTCTCTGCGCCACAACCCCGAGATGATTAAAACTCCGGAGCGCTGGCGCGGAAAATTCAACGCCTATTTTGGGGTCGGGGGCGTATCAAGCTGACAGAAGATCATAACGACAGCGGCCGCAACAACGATGACGACCTGCTCGGCGTCCGGGTACCGGGGGGCGTCACCTTCGTGTTCGATCAGGTGCCGGTGAAATTGTTTGTTGCAATCGCACCGGTGCTCGACATTGCGCCGGACACCGACCTCGACGTTAATGGCGCGACTGGAGCGCGTTTCTACTTCCATTGATGAGGCCGTGCCGTACCTTCGATGGAACTTCGGGGGGATTAGTTTATTTGAAATGCGATGGTTGCGTATACTGTCCACGGCACGTGCTTGGGGGAGAGAGGTCTTGAGCCGTCGGACGTAGCAAAAGGGCCTGACGTCTTCTCAGGCCCTTTTGCTAACGCAGAAGATATATTATTGTTGGTATAGTACCTTCGAACTGATTTCCACCGGGCCTTGTTTAGCGTCTAGTTCAGTTAACGTCATTGTCCAGGCCATAGCTGGTTGCACTTTCACATAGTAAGTTTTTCCACTAACAGTTGTCAGCGTCAGACTGTCTCCCTTGCCGAGCAATTTCTTATTGAATGCGGCCTTAATTTCCGTTGAGCCAGGAGTTACCTGAATCGGTAAGTAGGCATTGTTAACCAGCAAGTCCTGTTTGATGCCGTTGACGTTAATGCTAATCATTTCGCCTCTGGCAAAAGGACTGTTGGGGCGAAAGACATAAACTAGTGCTTTGTCTTGTTCGATGCTTGCCGGAGCAAAGGGGGTATGGCTGGCGCACCCTCCGAGCAGGCCAATTGTCAGTGTTGCCAATAGAAAAAAAGATACGCTGAATCCTTTCATTCTTGCCTCCTGATTGTTTTAGGCTAATAATTTGTAGGATTATACTTATATTTTCCCATTGATCAAACGAAAACTTAATTGCTCAGGATCAAAAAACAATAACGTTGTTAAGCTGGTAAACTTGCCATTTTCAAGTGACATTCCCACTTCAAATCAAGAGCAGGTCGAGAGGGGGCAGGGGGTACATTATAAATGGACAGGAGGGTCACAATTCTTGTCAAAATAATGAAGACTCTATCAGAGGTTGAGACGGGACCCTCCGCGTGCACTCTACCTTCCACCAAAGGCTTCGCGACAGGATGTCGCTCCCACAAAAAATATCATCATTGCTGCCCAGCCCCTGTGGGAGCGGCTTTCAGCCGCGAAAGATTTTGATTTAAGTCGATGGAGTCGTAGGGGTTATCAAAACAATAGAGGGACGTTGTTAAGCTGGTAAACTTGTCATTTTCAAGTGTGAGTTCCGGGGACAGTTTACTTAATTCACCGAGCCCCGAAATGTAGGGGTTCCCAGACAATCAGAATCCTTCAATGTGGCCAGATCGTTGCAGGTAGGATTAACATCCGGCTCGTAGCGATCGGGTTTGGTGACACCTGACTTCAGATTGTCCGGGATGATAATCGGAACGGGTGGACGATTTGCGTCGGAATCAGTGGCGGAATTGGCTCGGAATAGGCACACCTATCCGGTGCTCCACAAATTTCATCAGCCATTCCTGGTTGACGTTGTCGAAGAAGCCTTTGAGAAATAGGGACACTTCCCCTATTACTTATCCTTCCACCTCATCGCTCGATGGAAAACGGAAAATACAGAGCCACCATACCTATTCAACCCCCCAGCCCACCTCGATGTCAGGGCTCAAACGTGGGGATTGCGCGCCTCATGAACTCGTCAAACAAAGGAACAGTGAAAGCCACATCTCCGTATGATGGGCTATAGATCATTCCTTTTTTAATCAGGCCGGCACGCAACGGTCCCATGGTGCTTATCTTTATATGCAACTGGTCGGCAACGTCACTGGTACGACAAGCGCCACCACCAAGTTCGGCCATTGCTCGCAGAAACATTTTTTCGCGCGGGGTCAACCGGTCGAATCGCACCCTGAAAAAGTTTTCGTCCAGTCGCCTTGAAACCAAGGCACTGGCCTCCTGCACAATCTGTAAGGAAATGGGGGAGGCCAGTGCATGGTTCCAGACCTGATAGCCCCACTCTTGCAGGAAGTAGGGGTAACCTTGAGTCAACCTGAATATTTCCGCCAGAGCCTCGGGGGCAAATTCTTCGTGAGCGGCACGTACTGGATCTTGAAGCGCCTGATTCGCATCCGGTTCCGGCAGTGGACCAACCTCCGGGAAACTGAACAATCGCTCGGCGTACGATTTTGACTCCCCGGCCAGACCAGGCAGTATCGGCAGACCTGCGCCGATCAGCACCAGCGGGAGCTGATTTTGCTGCATCTTGTGCATGGCCATGATCAGGGCGCTCAGTTCTATAGATTTGAAATATTGAATTTCATCGATCAGCAGGGCCACAGCGACACCACGCTCTTGCGCTGCCTCTGCCACACTCGTGAAGAGGCTGGGGAGATCCACCTCAAGATCACCGCTGTCAGCCGCGCCCAATTCCGGCTCAATATCCAGACCGATGTCGAACTCTCCTACTGAAATCTTGATTGCACCGGCAAAATTTTTGAGTACGGCGAGACCCCGGCGAACCTTATCACCGGCGCCAGCAATCCGGTCGAGTTCGAACAGAAGACGCCGCAAATGGGGAGCCAGTAAAACCGCCAGCGACTTTCCCTCGTGTGCCTCAACCAGAATGGTGCGATACCCGGCGTGACTCGCCCTTCGCTCGATTTCATTGAGCAGCACTGTCTTCCCGACTCCGCGCAGGCCGGTGAGCAACAGGCTCTTTTCTGGCCGTCTTGCCCGTACCCGGCCCAATAGAACTTCCGCCTGCTCCAGGATGGTATTACGGCCAGCTAGTTCAGGTGGTGGAGAACCCGCTCCGGGGGAGAAGGGGTTTCTGATCTTATCCATGACGACCTCACTTCTATAAAGGTATAGTAGGTTATATCATAAAATCATTATAGGTGCGTATAAGTTTCTATCTGAAGTTTAGTTGAGTTCCGGGGACAGTTTACTTAATTTCCCGAGCCCCGAAATGAAGGGTTTCCCAAACAATCAGAATCCTTCAATACGCAGGGTGCCCGCAATTTTATCCCTCCACTTAGAGTCAACTCTGGCGTCCTCCGCATAATCCATCCAACGAGCAACAGCGCCCCGCACCTGCTCAAGGATTGTTTCGGCGCGACCGCGTTTCATGGAAGCCGATTCGGCACAGGCCCTGAAGTCGGCGAGAGTAAACCCGTCGCACTTTCCGTTCAGCGTCATCTGGTGGGTTGATGTCCACTTGCCGGTCGGCTGAAAACTGTAGGTCATATCAAAGGCCGGAGCAAGTGACCATTTTCCGGTTTTATCCATCAGGAAGGCAATGTTTTTGACATGATCGTCCTGGTTGCGGGCGATGATGTTAAACGCCATCCTTCTGAACATCTCTTCGATGTCGTCCATGGGCAGCCCTAATTGCCGAATAACCAGCAGCGCCTGCTCGTAAGAGTAGGCCCCCGGCAGGTTGTAATCGAAATGGGCCATCGCGCCGAGTGACTGCATGTGAATTTTGCCTCCGTCGCTGTTGCGATCAAAGCGGCGGGTCATGAAATTCCGCCGACCATTTTCTTCAAGCAGTTGGCATGGGTTCATGGTGATGCGGGCGTCCGTTGCCATCTTGTAATACGCATACTCAATGGCACCATACCCCTTCGGGTCGTCCATTTCCTTGTCCTTGTTGCCGGACACGCCGTCGAACTTGAGCAACCAATGTTCGAAACCCGGGTCTGCCCGCAGCTGGCCAGAGCGCACCTCGTTGGTTGCCGGATTCCAGGCAATGACGGCTTTGGCACGTGCCCCGCCGGCCGAGGTTCCGACCCGCAGAATATTCCGTAAAGCGTTTTCCTTGCTTTGGTCGTCACCGAATGACGCCTGCAAATTGTTGCGATGTGTCAGGATCTCGGAGACAAGCTCGACCAATGCGTCAATATCAATCCGGGTCGTTTTGCGCGCTTTCGGGCCGAGTCCCGGCGCGTATTCCAGGGCCCCCATGCCGCGTGTCCCGGTATAGCACAAGCGCTCAACCGCATCGAAGCTTTCCGGGGGTCGGCCTTCCGTCGCCAGCCATGCGTCGATCAGGGCATTGCCGAACCGGTCCGGCAGCGAGTCCGCAAGCAGGCCGGGCAGTCCGTGGAAAGTTCCTCTCGACAAGTTAGGGAAGGTATAAACACGACGATCAAGAGGCATGCGCAATGGCGAAATTTCGATACCGCTGCGGATAAATGCTTCATCATATTCGAAGGAAGCAATCCCTGTCCCTTCATCGAGAGCAACGGCACCGATGGTGCGGCCCCACAGATTAACCTGAGCGATGGCGCTCATCCTTCATCCCCCCATTGCCAATTGTCGTCAACAGGGTTTTTTTGCGTTTTTGATGATGCGCGTTGACGCTCTTTGCCGTGCAGTTTCAGCAGATTCATGGGACGCGGGCCGGAACTCGGGATGGCGGCATAGAGGGCGTCGAGGATATCAAGCGCCCGCATAACGCGAACCAGCGTCGAGCTCTGCGTTGATTCTCCGGCTTCGATGCGTTCGACGGTCCGCTTTGAGACCCCTGCTTCCCTGGCCAGGCTGGCTTGTGTGCGTCCACGTTCGATGCGAAGACGGCTCAGCCTGTGCCCGATTTCTTCCAATACGGTCTTGTCGCTCGCAGTAGTGTTCATGAGATTTATCGCCTCCTTTGACGACTTGTTGGCTAAATAATAGCTTATTTCGTCAAATATTGCGAGTTGTAATATGTATAAAATCATCTATATCTCTATATTTGTCGAATAAAAGCTGAAAAAAACAACAAGTCGCCAAGTTTGGCGACTTGTTGGTATGGTCATGAAGTTTTCGGGGGTTGAACTGATCAGCGGCAACTGCACGGCGGGGAATGAAAACAGGAAAATTGTGAAAATCAGCAGATTATCGACAGGGCGGGATCAGTGTTGCCGTCCGCCGGTCGCCCGCTTTTTGAACAGTTTCATCCGGTAATAGGTCTCCCGTTCACGCTCAGCCAGATAGTGGGTAATATCTTTGATCTCACTTTTTAATGCCGGTTGGACGCGTTCTTCCAGCACCCTGATCCGCCGTGTTACCCGCAGCAACTCGTCGCCGATCCGCCGGAACATCCCTTCATAACGCGCCATGGCCAGCATTTCCTCGATAATTGTTTCAAATAGATGCAGCGTTTCATCAAGACGGGGGGTGGTTGACGGGTAATCATAGCCACGCTCAACTAAAGTCCGGCGCACGCTTTCGACCTCCTGCAGATCGTAATAATGCAGCCCGAGGATGTTCGTCTGCGTTACCGTGACCCCCAGATGGCGTTGACTGATCAGTGCCAGCGAAGCAATATAGTCCTGCCCCTCCAGCCCGATCGAGGTTTGCAGTGCGTCGATTCCCTGCCCGTAATGCTGTCGGGTTTCCTCACGCGAGGTGATCAGGGGACGACCGATCTCCAGAAATTTTTTGATCAGTGCCTGACGCCGTCCCTTGAGGATTGTGGTGCAGTTGATCACCGCATGACGACGTTCTTTGAGCAGCAACAAATTCGTGCGAGTGGCCTGAATCATAGCGTTCCCCGTTTGTATTCGTTGAGTAACTCAAGTCCCAGATCAAGGGTTTGCAAGATGTCGCGGCGTTCTTCCCCCTGATGAACAAAACGTCGCTCGAACTCGTCGGCCATGTGCAGAAATTTCCGGTCTTCTTCAAGCAGTCCGTCCGTACCGACGACGGTAGCCAGTTTGCGCAGTTCCCGCCCCTTGGCGTAATTCTGGTACAGCTGGTTGGCGATGTCGCGGTGATCGGCGCGGGTCTGGTTGGCACCAATGCCGTGTTGCATCAGCCGTGAGAGGCAGGGGAGGACGTCGATCGGGGGGAATATCCCTTTTTGATGCATCTCGCGCGACAGGACGATCTGCCCTTCGGTAATGTACCCGGTCAGATCGGGGATCGGGTGGGTGATATCATCCTCGGGCATGGTCAGGACCGGGAGCATGGTGACTGAGCCTGGCCGGTCACGCAACCGCCCGGCGCGCTCGTAGAGTGACGCCAGGTCGGAATACATGTAGCCGGGATAACCGCGCCGTCCCGGCAACTCTTCACGTGAGGTTGAGATTTCTCGCAGCGCATCGCAGTAGTTGGTCATGTCACTGATAATGACCAGCACATCCATCTGATGATGAAACGCCAGATCTTCGGCAACGGTCAGCCCCAAACGCGGTGCCAGCAGCCGCTCGACGACTGGTTCCCCGGCCAGATTGAAGAAGGCGACAAACCGGTTCGGCATCTGTTCCAGGGTGTTGCGAAAAAAATTGAATTCGTTGAAATGCAGCCCCAGGGCGACAAAAACCACCACAAACTCGCCGGTCCCCGGCAGTCGTGCCTGGGAGAGAATCTGCGCTACCAGTTGCTGGGCGGGGAGTCCGGCAGAGGAGAAGATCGGCAGTTTCTGTCCTTTGATCAGGCTGTTGAGGCCGTCGATAGCCGTAATCCCGGTCTCAATCATCTCGCGTGGATAAGCGCGCGCCACCGGATTGATCGGTGCACCGGAAACCGCCTCCCAACGCTCCGGGATATACATCGGCGCACCATCGAGGGGCTCGAACGATCCGTTGAATATTCGTCCGAGACAGTGGCGGGAGAGTGGCGCGCGTTTGACGGTGTCATGGAAAGTGACGCTGGTCTTTTCAAGATCAAGACCGGAAGTTTCACCGAAGACCTGAATCAGCACCTGTTTGGTATCGATCTTCAATACTTCTCCCTCCAGCCGTTGACCGTTGGGAGCCACCAGGGTGACGGTTTCGCCGATTCGCGCTTCAAAAACCCGTTCGACAAAAACCAGTGGCCCACGAATGGCGTCAATCGAACGATAACAGTGCTCAGCCAGGCGCATTATTCTCTCCCTGAAGGATATCTGTCAGCAGATCACCCTGTTCGAGCCGTTTTACAGCCTGATCGTAGTCGGCAATAATCGCGGCAATGCGTTGTGCTGTTTGCTGTGGCGACGAAAATGCATCTGCGGTGAAACTGTTCTGACAGAGGAAGTCGCGCCGGATGCGCTCGGCGGCGGACATCAGCAACTGATCCCGGTCCTGCAACCCTTCCATGCCGACGACCTCAACCACTTCGCGCAGGGCACTTTCCTGTTGCAGAATATCGCGGCAGCGGTGTTGTAACGTTGGCCACTGCGCGTCAATCTCGCGGCTGAAATATGCGGTGCATTCTTTACTGAACAACGAATAACTGTGGTTCCAGTTGATCGCCGGAAAATGGCGACTGTGAGCGAGTGACGTGTCAAGCTGGTAAAAAGCTCCGGCGGCGCGCAGGCACGCCTGGGTGACCGGCTCGGAAAAATCGGCACCGGGGGGGGAGACCGCAAGGATCATGCTCAGCGAACCGAGTTTTCCGGTAGCGGTTTTGACAACCCCGGAGCGCTCGATAAATCCGGCCAGCCGCGAGCTGAGGTAGGTCGGGTAACCGTCTTCGCCGGGGATCTCCTCCAGTGCGGCGGAGATTTCACGCAAAGCCTCGGCCCAGCGCGACAAACTGTCGGCAAGAAAGAGGACATCGTACCCCATGTCACGATAATATTCCGCCATCGTCACCGCAGTGAAGATTGATGATTCCCGCGCGGCGACCGGCATGTTGGAGGTGTTGGCGATGATAATGGTTCGTTCCAGTAGCGGCTGCCCGGCTGCGTCGCGCAGTTCATCAAACTCACTCAATAAACCGGCCATTTCGTTCCCTCGCTCGCCGCAACCGACATAGACGACCACGTCGATATCGGTGAATTTGGCAATCGACTGCTCAAGCACGGTCTTGCCGGTGCCGAATCCGCCAGGAATAATAGCTACCGCACCTTTAACCATCGGAAAGAGAAAATCGATGCAGCGCTGGCCGGTGATCAACGGCACCTCGGCGGGACATTTTTCCCCTCCGGGGCGCGGTCGACGCACTGACCAGTCCTGAAAACCGTACAGCTGCTCCCCCCCCTGCAAGGTGACCAGCGGTTCGTTCAGGCGGATCGGCCCGCTGTGAATATGTTCGATTTTACCGGCGCAACGGGCAAAGAGCGGGTGTTCGATATGTCCCTCGATGACAACGCCGAAGATGTCACCGGCAGCCAGCACTGCGCCCACCTCTTTGCCGGGGGTAAATGGCCAGCGACGTTGCAGGTCGAGAGACGGAATAGTGCCGCAGTTTCTGATGAAGGCACCACTTTTTTGCTGTAATGCCGGCAAGGGGCGTTGCAGGCCATCGAAAACGCCGCCCAGCAAACCCGGACCGAGAGTCACCGTTAACGGTGCTTGTGTCCCCTCCGCAGGTTCGCCGATACTGAGACCATGGGTGTCCTCGAAGACTTGCACGGTGGTGTGATCTTTTTCAAGATGAACCACTTCCCCGGAAAGCCGGGCGTGACCGATATAAACCCGGTCGTAGAGTCTCAACCCGCGCAGATTGATCGTGACGGTTGCTCCGGAAATGCTTGTCACCACACCTTTCATAGTTGCAGCCTCACATGATAACCCAGTACCCGCCTGATCAGCCGTTGCAGATAATCTTCCTCGCCCCGGACATCTCTTTTTGGTGTCGGCAAGGTCACCAACAGCCCTCGCCAGTGTCTTTCGAGTTCGCTGAAACGTCTGGACTCAATCGACTGCACCAGTCGCTCGTCGATGACCACGACCGCCACGCTACTGTCGCCGATGGTTCGGCAGAGGAGCTCTTCTGCCTGTTCCGGTGCGGTTGTTAATTGTTGCGTGCCGGCCAGGCTGAACCCGTAGCGGGCATCATCGGCAGTGATAAAGACGACCTTGCTCATTGTACCCCTTGTCGTGGTTCATGGTGTGACGTCGCACCGCTCAGGGACCGCCCGCGATCTCTGGCGGCCATCCAGCATCTCCAGAGATAATCGAGAACCAGTCCGATCTGCAACGGTTCGCGACCGATGTGGCGCAGGCGCCGGGTTAACCCGCGCAACAGAAAATCTTCGCACCCGATCGTTTCAGGATCGCCCGGCAAGCCGGTCTGCTGCTGCATTAAGTCACCGACCTTGTGCAGGTCGCGGGTCGCCCAGATTTTCTCACACCCTGGTGCGCTCAACGTGCCACCGTTCAGAAACGGCGGGGGCGTTGTCACCTGCCAGTGCAGGTGTTTGTGGAGCGCCATCAGATTGCGCATATCAAGCAGGTAGACAAGCATTTCGCGGAGCGAATGGCAGCAATTGCGGGTGACCGCATGCTGGAGGCAACCACCGAGCAAAGCCTGCTCCAGTCCGCCCGGTCCCTGGCGCAGCCAGGTTGTCGATAATCCGGAAAAATATGGATAGCTATCAGCCAGCTGACGCTCAAGTGTGCTGATCGCCGTCGCGACGTGCGCGGCGTTGCGCACGATTTTTTTCAGTTGCGGACCGAGCAGGCTCAGGCGCAGCTGCGTTTCGACCGCCGCCGGGTCGTTGGCAGCCAGATAACGCAGGATAATCACCAGGGTGCGCAGCTCGACATATTCAAAAAACGGTAACAGCTGCTGACGCAGACGATGATTGAGTTGTTGATACACCCAGATATATTCGCCCAGCATGGTTTGTCGCGGCCCGCCGCGCCCCCCCGGTCCGCTGCTGTCAAGGGTTGCTCGCCGGTAACGAATCCGCGCAAAAAGATAGTCGCTGGGGTAGCCTGCGGTTGTGCTGTCAATCAAGAGGTTCATCGTCACCGGCGATCTGCCGC
The DNA here is from genome assembly GCA_019429445.1 of Desulfuromonadaceae bacterium. Classification (NCBI taxonomy): domain Bacteria; kingdom Pseudomonadati; phylum Thermodesulfobacteriota; class Desulfuromonadia; order Desulfuromonadales; family Desulfuromonadaceae; species Desulfuromonadaceae bacterium. Next base: position 98,397 of record JAHYIW010000005.1, on the reverse strand, counting down.
AGCTCATGCATCAGCTCAGCAAGAAGCTGCGGCCAAAGATGTTCAAGGCGTTTTCCCAGTGTGTTGCAGATATGAATTCTATCGTCGGCACTGACGACTTCCAGCCCACCGCTGATCTTTTCGTCGGCCATGATTTCAGCAGCTGGGAATATTTTGCGTGCCTGTTCCTGATCACGAGGATGAACCCTGACCTGCTGCCAGGGGTGGTCGGGAAGCTCGGCTGCCAGCGCTTCGAAAAGGGCGGAACCCTCAGCCCCTGCCAGTTCAGAGAGCAGTTCCAGGGCCAGTGTTTTCATGCGTCGCGCCACGGCATCCTCGGCGTGAAGTCGACAGTTCTGGGACTCCCTGCGGGCAACGGAAAGAGCTTTTTCATGCACCATGTTAGCCTCGCGTTGCCAGCGCACAACGGCCGTCTGCCGTTGTTGCTCAACGCTTTGGCGGGTGGCATCGCGCAGTTGTGAGGCCTCCATCTCAATGCGTTGCCAGATGGCGCGCGCCTGATCTTCCCCTTCGTGGCACAAGGCATTTTCAAGTTCTTGTTGGGCCATCGATTCAGAGCACCAGAATCATTGCCGCGACAACAAAACCAAGAATCACCATGGTTTCGGGAATCGCCAGCAGGATGATGATTGTTCCGGTCAACTCAGGTTTTTCCGCCAGGGTTCCGGCTCCGGCCGAGCCAATGCGTGACTGGGCCCAGGCGGTTGCCAGGGCGGGGAGTCCTACTGCCAAAGCGGCAGCAAAAGCCATCAATACTTTTTCCATAAAAATTCCTCCTTTGCAGGTTGATCTATTTATGTGAACCGCTGTTTTTACGGTGCAGCGGTTTGAACTGTTGTCCCCCCAGATCCAGAAACTTGCTGAAAAATTCGACATAGTGCAGACGCAGGGCATGTACCGTCGGAGCAAAGACCCCGAGCAGCAGGTTGAAAAAATGCAGGACCCCGGCGACCAGGATACCGGCAAAAACATTGCCGCTCATCCCGCCCAGCTGGTTGGCGATTTGTGCCAGCATCACTGAACACAGGCCGATGGCCATGATACGCACGTAGGAAACGATGTTGCCGAAGCTTTTCAGCAGCTCCAGGGGGGCCAGCAGACCGCCAACGACAATCAGCGCCGGCAGGAGCAACAGAATGGCGGTTAAAAGTGGCACCATCAGTTTGCCCAGGTCGAGGAACTGAAAACCGAGCAACCAGATCCCGCCAAGGATGATCAGCAGCAAAGTGATGCTTTTCACCAACGCCTCGCGTTGCAAATGACGTTTGCAGTCGTAGTGGATGCCGAGCGCCAGCCCGAACAGAATATGGGCGGCGCCGACGGAAATCGAAAAGGCGATCATCGGCACAATCGCCTGACTGCGTTCAAGCCACAACGGTTGCAGATGCCAGACCCGTTCGCCGAGATCACCGAACAACTCGCCGAACAACAGCCCGAACACCAGGGTATACGCGGCGGAAGCGCCGAGGATTTTCGCTCCGTCAACGACGTTGGGGTGGGTGGGACAAGAGTAAATCAGCAGCCCGGCGAGCAGCGCCAGCAGCGCACCGTAACCGATATCGCCGAGGATCATGCCGAACAGCAGTGGAAAAAAGAGACCGAGAAAAGGGGTCGGATCATAGGAACTGTACCTGGGCAAGGGCAACAGTCGGGCAAAGAGTTCAAATGGTTTAAAATAAAGAGGGTTGCGCAACAGCACCGGAACCCGATCAAGATCCTCCTGGCACATCTCCTTGACAGTCAACACAACTTCCCCGTGAAAGTGTTCGGTCAGGTGCTGCTGGAGCATTGCAACGTCTTCCGATGGCATCCAGCCGTGAACCAGAAAACATTGACGGGTCTCGTAAGCGCTGGCGGTCGATTGATAGAGGGCGATGCGTTCATCGAGCCAGTCGAGAGATTGCCGATAGATCGGCAGCCAGCGCCGCGCAAAGGTTTCTGTCTCGGCGGTGAGGGTGGTCAAGCGCTGCCGGGCCTGCTGATAGAGGTTGTCCAGGGCGGAAATTTTCTCCCGAAAGGGGAGCTCGGCCAGTTCTTCGGGCAGGGACAGCTCGGGAACCTGCTCTGACGCGAGTAATTTCCGTAAAGGTTCCTCCATCTCCTGGTCCGTGGTGATCAAACCGACAGTCGATTCATCATCAACGGTTGCGGTGGTCAGTCGGATCCGCCCCTGTGAGTGCTTTTCAAGCAGCGCTTGCAAAGCTGGAATCTCCGCCGGATTGCGTATCGTGATGCCGAAAAAGATCAGCTGGGAGTTGTCACTGACTTCAGCCACCAATGGTTCGAGTACCATCCAGAAACGTAACTGGCGCGAGAGGTTTTCGACCTTTTCCTGCAGCTGCTGCGATTCTTTCTGCCAGTTTTTACAGATCACCAGATGTTTCTTGACCAGTTCGTTCAGCACATCGATGATCGGCAGGGGGTGCAGGTAACTGGTGCGGGAGGGGATGTCGGGCAGACAGGCCAGCAAGGTGGAGATGCGTTCGTGCAATGATACAAAAAAAAGTTTTTCGCCAACGGTAGCTTCGTCGAGCAATAATTCCCTGATGTTGACTTCATCTTCACGCGAGACGAAGCTGTGAATATCAGCTTCAGGATGAAAAACCCCCTTGTCGCGTAACAGATCCAGGGTCGTCAGGAGGCGCTGCTTGGGCCCGACAATTTCAATTTTTGACATCTTGATGATCATCAGCGTACCCCGGTAAAATTTTTTGCAACTGGCGGCGTAATATCATCAGCACTGTCCGCTGATCAATTTTTTCCAGGCTTTGGCAATAGCGATTTTCGCGCTCGACCAGCGTCATTGCAGTTTGAGCGGATTTTTTTTGCGCAGCCAGTAACGCCTGTTCCTCTTCCCTGATCAGTTCATCTTTTGCATGTGCAAGCATTTTGTCCTGTTCGGCGCGTACCCCCTCCAGCCAGTGCTCGGCTTTTTTCTGCTCCGCTTGCAACTGCTGCTGGATGCACTTTTCCAGTTGAATTACGGAATTAAGGAGTTCATCGGTCATTGCTTTAATCCATCATTGGTGTCCATTCATGCCAGTATATCAAATGGATGGAGAATTGCGGTAGTGAAAGGCTGGATTGTTGATTTGCGCAGACGGCGTGAATATTTTGACGAATGGCGACGATGGGGGGAGAGGTTTAACGTAACAGTTGCAGCATAAAATGACTGCGGAGAAGTTCATGAAATTTATTGATTTCTTCAAAAGCCAGTTTCAGACGCCCTTTTTCCATGTGATTGAGTCTGCCGATGCTGATGTAATTGTTTGCTTCGCGACCGGCACGCAGAGCCTCGACCTGGCAGCGCAGGCGCAAAAAGACCAGAAAATTGTAACTGGCTTCGAGGTCATCGGCCACACTCTGCTTGAAAACACTTGCCTTGACCAACCCCTGAATGCGTTCGATCGTTCCCCCCTCCATAACCCCGGCCTCAAGAGCCAATGCCTTGACCCCCTCGGTGACAGTGAAAATGCCGGTTTTTTTGATATCGATTTTGCCCCGATGCTCTCCTTCACGTTCGACCTTGATCCTGCCGAAAAGGCCGACCGGCGTCCTGAAGCGGACGGCATTTGCCGCCGCATGCATAAGAAACCGCTTGTCTTTGCTGAAATGCGTTGCCAGCCACGCTTTGATCTCGCGCTCAAATCCGCGATCACCATAAACTGTGCGTAAATCAAAAAACATACTTCCGGTCAGAATGTTTTCAGGGGTCGGCATCTCCAGCCATTTTTGCAGAATGGCATTCCAGGCAGCATGACTGCGTCGCCAGAGATCGTTTTTCGCCATGATTCCGCCGGGACATGCGGGAACCCCGATATCGATCAGGGCATCGATCAAGGCATGTGAAAACAGTTTGACCTGGTCTACCTCTTCTGGAGTCAAGTCGTCCGCGTAAATAATGGCATTATCCTGGTCCGTGGTCAGCGTTTGCTCACGGCGGCCTTCGCTGCCGAGGACGATAAATGCAAAGCGATTGGTCACATTGGCAAACTTCTGGGTGCGCAGCAGGGTAATCAAACGCAGCAGCAACTGATCGTTGAGGTGGGCGATCATCGTCACCAGATCACGCGTGGGGACGCCGGTGCCGATCAGATGCAGCACCAACCCCTGAATCTGGCGGTGGCGCTCCTTCAGCTCATTGATCGATTGTGCCTCTTCAATGTCCCTGACCAGCTTTTGCGGTGAATGGGTCTGCAACTGCAAAATGTCTGAATCGGTAATGATTCCGACCAGGCGATGATCCTTGTCGACGACACAGACGCGGTGAATATTGTTGCGCGAAATGGTGTACAGGGCTTCAAAAATAAAAGCATCTTCCGGGACGGTGATTAATGGCTTGTTCATGATTTCGCCGGCGCTGAGGGTTGTCGGATCAATCCCCTCCGCCACAATTTTGTTACGCAGATCACGATCCGTAAGGATGCCGATCGGTTGCGACGCTTCACAGACGACCATGCTCGATATCTTCTGCTCACGCATGGCCGCAGCGACCTGCAATACAGAATCTGTATGCGCACAGCTTGCAACGGTATTGCGGCAGTAGTATTTGACAGGCTGAAAAAGCAGGTTCACTTCGGACATCAGACTCACCGTACCTTTCGTGCGGGTGACGAGCTACCGTCATTAACTTAACTTTGATCGGGCCGGCAGACAAGCAGAAAAGAATTTGCAGATATTTTCACTAGACGCACGGGGGCTTGACCGATACCATCAGACAGACATGAATTAAAAGGAATACGCCTTATGGAAGAGATTCTGAACCGTTATCAGCAGCTGCTCGAAACCGTCGACAGCTGGTTCGCCCGCTCCCAGGCGCGGGCCGCTGATCCCGCAGTTGTTCCGCCAGGGGTTAAATCGCCTGTGCTGTATGGACTTACACCATGTATGCGCCTCAGAACGGCGAACGTATCACCAACGACAATCAGGCCGTTTTTTGGAAAAGTCGTCTCTATTCGGCACAAAACGCTTGATTTTGGCAATCCATCAATGTAGTTTATGGAGGTTAATTTGCGGCTCTGCGTCCGGATTTCGGGTTTTCCGGAGTCCTTCGGACTTTTACTGAAATTATGATGAACGAAGGACGAAAGCTATGGATGAGAGATGGCTGACGGTTGATGACATTTGCAAATATCTGAATGTAAGCAACGAGACGGTCTACAAGTGGATCGAGCAACGGGCCATGCCCGGTCATCGTGTCGGCCGTCGCTGGATGTTCAAACAAGACGAAGTGGACGAATGGGTCCGCTCCGGCGGTGCGGCTGATAAATCCGATAAGCCGGGCACCGAGCAATAAGGAGCGACCATGGCCGAGCCGATTCACGACAAGATAAAACGATCCCTACAGGCAGCCGAAGGCTTGTATCACCGTCTGGTGTTGCTGGTGGGTGAGACCGGTTCCGGCAAGACCGGCGTTCTTCGGGATATTGCCGAGGAATTCGGCTCATCTGTCGTCAACGTCAATCTGGCGCTTTCAGGCGAACTGCTTGAGCTGACGGCAAAGCAGCGGTCGCTTCGGTTGCCGGGCATCCTCGATCAGATCGCGGACCAGGCTCAAGCACCGGTGGTGCTGGATAATCTCGAGATCCTCTTCGACAAGGATCTCCAGCAGGACCCCTTGCGCCTGCTGCAGTCCATTTCGAGAAATCGGGCCGTGGTGGCTTCGTGGAACGGAATCATGAATTCCGGGAGGCTTTTGTACGCCGAAACCGGCCATCCCGAGTACCGCAGCTATGACTCGGTCGATGCCCTGATTGTTGAAATCAGGGGCGAGGATTTAGGGACGAGGGGCGAGATATGAGTGTACAGAGTTACAAGGATTTGACAGTTTGGCAGAAGGCGCTGGATCTGGTGGAGATGGTTTATCAGGCGACCAAGGTTTTTCCAAAGGAAGAGTTGTACGGTTTGACGAATCAGTTGCGTCGCGCGGCCATTTCGATTCCCTCCAACATCGCTGAAGGCCATGCCAGAAGTTCAACAGCAGAATTTCTCCGTTTTTTGTCGATTGCCAAAGGCTCACTTGGCGAAATTGAAACTCAGCTGTTGATTGCCCAACGACTTGGCTATCTCTCGGAAGAGCAACTTACACCAATCCTGAATTTACAAGTGGAGATCAACAAAATGACCAATGGGCTGATGGCGAGGCTCGCCCCTAACTCCTCGCCCCTCACCCCTAAAGCGGAGCGCCCATGAAATACGGAGACCTTATCCAATTCGACCCGATTGAGTCGGTCGTTCAGTTGCGTGACGCGGACAAATCGAGCGCCGCGCAGCACCTGGTGAACACCTATGTCATTTCCGATGAAATGGCGGAACGGCTCACGCAGCTTGTCATTCCTCAGATGCAGTTCGACCAGCCGGTCGATAACAAGGGGCTGCTGGTCGTCGGTAATTACGGCACCGGTAAGTCGCACTTGATGTCGGTGTTCTCCAGCCTTGCCGCAGACGCCTCTCTGCTGGAAGGGTTGAATCACGCCGGTGTCCGCGATGCAGCCGCTCAGATTGCTGGGCGGTTCATGGTCATCCGTACCGAACTTGATGCCGTAACAATGCCTTTGCGCGATTATTTTTGCGCACAGATTGAGGAACATTTTGCAAGATGGGGGATTGAATTCGAGTTTCCCCCGCAAGATGAAACCTTGAGTCACAAGCGTGTCCTCGAAGATATGATGGATGCTTTTCTGGCCCGATTTCCAGATCAAGGCCTAATGTTTTTGGTCGATGAGCTTCTTGATTACATACGATCGAGAGATGACCATGCAATCATTCTAGATTTAGGGTTTCTTAGAGTTCTTGGAGAATTTTGCCAGGAGTCGCGCTTCCGCTTTATGGCCGGTGTCCAGGAAGCCATTTTCGATAGCCCGCGCTTCGCCTTTGTCGCCGACAGCATCCGCCGGGTGAAGGACCGCTTCGAGCAGATCCTTATCGCCCGCAGCGACGTGAAATTCGTCGTGGCCGAGCGCCTGCTCAAGAAGACCGCCGAGCAACAAGCCAAGATCCGCGACTATCTGATGCCTTTCGCCAAATACTACGGCGGGCTCAATGAGCGCATGGACGAGTTTGTCCGCCTCTTCCCGGTGCATCCCGATTACATCGACACCTTCGAGCGCGTAACCGTGGTAGAAAAACGCGAGGTACTCAAGACCCTCTCAAATGTGATGAAGTCTATCCTTGGTCACGATGTTCCGGAAATGGACTCGTCCCTCGCCCCTAACCCCTCGCCCCTGGCAAGCAACCCGCCAGGGTTGGTTGCCTTCGATAGCTATTGGGGTACCCTCAAGCAGAACGCTTCGTTCCGCGCCATTCCCGAAATCCGGGCAGTCATTGATTGCAGCCAGGTTCTGGAATCCCGCATCGAGAACGCCATCACCCGCAAACAATACAAGCCGATGGCGCTACGCCTGATCCATGCTCTGTCCGTCCACCGCCTTACCACTGGCGACATCTATGCCCCCATGGGCGCATCCGCCGAGGAGCTGCGCGACCGCCTCTGTCTGTTCGATCCGCTGATCGCCGAGCTGGGTAGCGACGAACCCGACAAGGATCTCCAGACCCATGTGGAAACGGTCCTGCGCGAGATCCACAAGACAGTCAGCGGCCAGTTCATCTCCTTCAATGCTGACAACCGCCAGTTCTATCTCGACCTGAAGAAGACCGACGACTTCGACGCCCTGATCGACAAGCGGGCCGAAAGCCTGGGTCAGGCTCAGCTCGACCGTTTCTACTACGAGGCGCTTAAGCGGGTCATGGAATGCCAGGACGCCACCTACGTGACCGGCTACAAGATCTGGCAGCATGAACTAGTCTGGCAGGAGCACAAAGCCGCCCGCTCCGGCTACCTCTTTTTCGGGGCACCGAACGAGCGCTCCACCGCCGTGCCGCAGCGGGACTTTTACCTCTACTTCTTGCCGCCGTTTGATTGTCCGAGATTTAAGGATGAGAAGAACGCTGATGAGGTCTTTCTGCGCCTGAATCTGAAAGGGGCGAGTATCGAGGGGCGAGGGGCGAGCAAAAGCAGTGCTTCTCTCGCCCCTAACCCCTCGCCCCTAACTCCTGAGGATTTCATGCACAGCTTGAAATCCTACGCGGCAGCCCTGGATCTTGCAGCCACCTCATCGGGCCATGCCAAGGCCACATACGAATCAAAGGCAAACGGCTTCCTGAAGAAGCTGGTCCAGTGGCTGCAGAAGCATATGAGCGATGCCTTTGAGGTCACCTACCAGGGCCGCGCCAAGTCCATGACCGAATGGGCCAAGGGCAAATCCATCCGCGATCTGTCCGGCCTGTCGCCTCACGAGACCATCAACTTCCGCGATCTGGTCAACACCATCGCCGGTGTTTGTCTGGCTCCGAACTTCGAGGATCAGGCCCCGGACTACCCGTTCTTCTCGGTCCTGATCACCGCTGGGAACAGAGCGCAAGCGGCCCAAGATGCCTTGCGCGGTATCGCGAATCTTGCCAACTCGTCCCTCGCCCCTCGTCCCTCGTCCCTAACAAAGCAGGCCACCGCCGTGCTGGACGCCCTGGAGCTGCTCGACGGCGAGAAGATCGACCCCTACAAGGCGAAGTTCATCAAGTTCATCCTCGATGCCGTCAAGGCCAAGGGCCACGGCCAGGTGGTGAACCGCAGCGAGATCATCCAGGACGATCACGGGCTCGAATACATGAACCCCGGTGGCACGCGGCTTGAGCCGGAATGGGTGACCGTCATCTTGGCTGCCTTGGTCTACTCCGGCGACATCGTGCTCGCCATCCCGGGCAAAAAGTTCGACGCCACCGGACTGCAGCAGCTTGCCGCGACCGGCATGGATGAACTGGTCCGCTTCAAGCACCTGGAGCAGCCGAAGGAATGGAACCTGCCCGCGCTCAAAGCGCTGTTTGAACTGCTCGGCATGACGCCGGGCATGGCCCAGCTCGTCACCCAGAGCAAGGACGAGCCGGTGCAGAACCTGCAGCAGGCGGTGGGCAAGATCGTCAAGCGCATCGTCATGACCCAGCAGACCCTGCGCGAAGGGCTCTCCTTCTGGGGATTGGATTTGGTTCAGCGTTCTGGGTTCGGAGTTCAGGGTTCAAACAACGCAGAACTAAAAACTCAGAACTCAGAACTGGAAGCCGCAAAGACTTTCTTTGAAAGTCTTCAGGCTTACTCCTCGCCGGGCAAACTGAAAAACTTCCGCTACAGCGCTCCCGAAGTGCTGGCCCACGAAAAGGCCGTGAAGGCGCTGGATGAGTTGGACGCCCTGCGCGAGTTCATCATGGACCACAGCCCGACGGCAGCTTGGCTTGCTACGGCGGAAGCCTCCGCAAGCCGCAGTTCCGAGTTCCGGGTTACGGGTTCCGAGTCAAAACCATCGGGACTGGATCTCTGGGTTGACCAAGTGAAAGCGATCAGGAGTGATGTTCTGGATTCCATTAACGCAGAACTCAAAACTCAGAACCCACAACTCGCGCATCTATCATCCAAAGTCGGCGAAAAACTTAAGAAACTCAAACGCGATTACATCAACCAATACATCTCACTTCACGCGCGCGCCCGGCTGGGGGTGAACGACGACAAGCGCAAGGCCGGACTGCTCAACGACCAGCGCCTGCAAACCCTGCTCAAACTGGCTGGTATCGACCTGATGCCCCGGCAGCAGCTCACCGATTACCAGAACCGCCTGGCTGGACTGAAAAGCTGCTTTGCCCTGACCGAGCAAAACCTCGACGCCTCGCCCATCTGCCCGCATTGCCAATTTCGGCCTGCGACCGAAATGAGTGCGGAGTACGGAGTGCGAAGTGCGGAAACCTCGCACCACGCACCACGCACCACGCACCACGCACTTGAGCAATGCCGCCGCCATGCTCAACGCACTGGACGACGAACTCGACAGGATGCTGGAAAACTGGACCAGGACGTTGCTCGCCAACCTGGAGGACCCGATCACCCAGGCCAATATGGATCTGCTGAAGATCGACGACCGCGAACCGCTGGAGGCTTTCATCAAATCGAAGGAACTGCCGGTGCCGCTGGACAGCAACTTCGTTCACGCCCTGAAGGAAGTACTCTCCGGCCTGGTTAAGGTCACCGTCAAGGCGCAGGAGCTGCAACAGGCCCTGCAAGTCACCGCTGGCCCGGCCACCCCGGCGGAGATGAAAAAACGCTTTGAGGAGTACATTGATCAACTCACCAAGGGCAAGGACCCGGCCAAGGTTCGGATTGTCGTGGAGTAAGGCATGACCCGAGAGGAACTGATCGCCCGGCTGAGGGGCTACGAGTGGACGGATTTCGAGTGCAAAAAAGCTCGATCAGAGGTACCCAAGGATGCCTATTCCACTGTCAGCGCCTTCGCCAACACGCAAGGTGGTTGGTTGCTGTTCGGCGTCTCGGAACAGGATGGCGAGCTCAAGGTCACCGGCGTTGATCCAAAGGCCTTTGACCGGGTGCAGGATGCCTTCCTGACCACCCTGCGCGGCGGGCAAAAGCTCAATCAGATCGTTCATGCCGAGCCCCATGTGTATGAGCTTGATGACAAGCGGATCCTGGCGTTTTTCATCCCGGAGGCCGGGCGTTACCAGAAGCCGGTGTATCTGAACCGCAATCCGCGAGACAGCTTTCTCCGCCGGGCGGCGCGCGACGAACGCATGACGGACAATGAGCTGCAGCGCTTCCTGCGTGATGCCGCCGAAAAATCATGGGACGGCGCTGCCTGTGACTTCAATCTCGAAAGGGACGTGGATCGGGAAACGCTGGACTGGTACCGGGAGCAGTTCTTCCGACGCAATCCGGAACAACGACAGATATCAAATCCGACGGAGTTCCTATTGGAGTGGAATTTTGCGGTGCACCAGTCGGGCAAACCGGCGCTGACCCGGGCTGCCATCCTGATGTTTGGCACCGATCGCAGCGTGCGAGCGCTGCTTCCCCGTCCTGTTTTGGATTACCAGCGCATCGATACCCGATTCGAAAGCTGGTCTGCCGATGAGCGCTGGCACGACCGCATGGTATTCGAGGAGAACCTGTTTAAGACCTGGCGCGGTCTGGTGGCCAAATACTCTCGCATTGCGGAGCACCCCTTCAAAGTCGATCCGACAACCCTGCGCCGCGACGACGACCCGCCCGACTACATCGCCTTTCGTGAAGCGGCGATCAACCTGCTGATTCATCAGGACTACGGCGATCACCACCGCAAGGCATCCATCAAGTGGTTCACCGACCAGACTCGGTTCTGGAATCCCGGCGATGCCTTCGCGACCACAGCACAACTGCTGGAATCCAACGAAAAGGAAATTCGCAATCCGTTGATCGTCAACGCCTTCCGGCGCATCGGCCTCAGTGACCAGGCCGGTACCGGAATTCGAGCCATTCTGCGGAACTGGCACGAACTGGGGTTCCGCCCACCGCAAATTCTGAACGACAAGTCAGCCAAGAGCTTTCAGCTGATCCTGAGTCAGGTGCCTCTGATGACGGAATCCATGCGGCGTTTCCAGGCCAGCCTCGGCGTGCGGCTAGCCCCGGAACAGGCGGAGGTGCTGGCGCTGGCGGCCGATCAGGAGAATGTGACAGTGGTCGACGCCGCGATGGCGGCCGGAGGCAACCTCCAAAAAGCGCACGAGGCAATCCGCTTCCTCATTGGCCAGCGACTGCTGGCGGCGCTCGACGACGATACGGCTACCCTAGCCGAGCCCATCAGGAAGCGTCTCGATCTACAGGAAAAAGAAGCTGCTGATGACGGCACCGGACAAGTCACCGGACAAGTCACCGGACAAGTCACCGGACAAGTCACCGGACAAGTCACCGGACAAGTCACCGGACAAGTCACCGGACAAGTCACCGGACAAGTCACCGGACAAGTGGAAGACTGGGTCATCGAGATCCTGTCCGCTTGTCTGGAACCGAAAAAAAGCGCTGAAATTCAACAAATAACAGGCATGAAGCATCGGGAAACCTTCCAGCGCAACTATCTCGACCGCTTACTGAACGACAGACTACTTGTCCGGACCATCGCGGAGAAGCCGCGAAGCCGATTGCAGGCGTACCGCACCACGGACAAGGGCGTGGCCTTACTAAAGGCGATTCAGAAATGAGCGTATTTCAGCGATTCGAGGACATAGAAGCCTGGCAAAAGGCCCGCGCACTGACCAAGGCAGTTTACGCCCTGTCAAACGACGGCCAATTTGCCCGAGACTTCGGATTGCGAGACCAAATCCGCAGAGCGTCGGTCTCTATCATGTCCAACATCGCTGAAGGCTTCGGCAGAGGCGGCAACAAGGAGTTCATGCAATTCCTTTCAACCGCCAAAGGATCAGCATCCGAAGTCCAAGCCCAGCTCTATGTCGCCCTCGACGCTGGCTACATAAACCAAGATCAATTCAAAAAACTCTATTCGGAAACCGAAGCAACGGCGCGGATGATCGCTGGACTGTTGCGGTATTTACAGAACAGCGATTTCAAGGGAGCCAAGTACAAATGAAACAGGACGAGCTTTTCAACTCAGAACACGGAACCCAGAACACAGAACCGCAACCGGTCACATGCCTGGGCATCGAATTCCCCAACGATGAAGCGCGACGCAAACACTTCACAGAACTCCTCCGTGAACGGTTGCGCGACCCGGAGTTTCGCAAGATTGAAGGCTTTCCCATCGGCAGCGACGAGGACATCCTGAATCTGAGTGATCCGCCGTATTACACCGCCTGCCCGAACCCGTGGATAGCCGACTTTATTGCCAAGTGGGAAGCGTGGAAAGAAAGTGACGAGGGACGAGTGGCGAGGGGCGAGAAAGAAGTCTCTAACCACTCGCCACTAACCACTCGCCACTATCACAGAGAGCCATTTGCGGCTGATGTTAGTGAAGGAAAACAAGATCCAATATACAACGCACATTCGTACCATACGAAAGTTCCTTACAAAGCCATCATGCGTTACATCCTCCACTACACGCAGCCGGGGGATATAGTATTTGACGGGTTTTGCGGAACCGGCATGACAGGTGTGGACGATGAGCTGTTGAAATTGAAGGGCAACTAAATAACCCGTTTTGTGGCATTCATGAGTCAGTAGTTGATGGCAAAGCATTACCATCATGCTGGTATCAATTATACAGGAATACGCCTTATGGAAGAGATTCTGAACCGTTATCAGCAGCTGCTCGAAACCGTCGACATCTGGTTCGCCCGCTCCCGGGCGCGGGCCGCTGATCAGGTGCGCTGCTCTCGCGGTTGTTCCGCCTGTTGCCGGGGGCTGTTCGACATTACCTTGCTCGATGCCCGGCTGCTGCAAGCCGGTTTCGCCCGGCTCTCCATTGCACAGCAGGAAATCGCCCTGGTTAAGGCGCGGGAGCGGCTGGCGCAGTTGCAAGACAAATGGCCCGGCTTCGACCATCCCTTTACCCTCAATCATCTCCCAGACGAAGAGTGGGTCGAGATGCCGGAAGATGATGAGACGCCATGTCCGTTGCTCGTTGCTGACCAATGTCTGGTTTACGAATATCGACCGCTGATCTGCCGTTCACACGGTATTCCGCATATTGACCACAGTGGCGAAGTCTTTGATGACAGCTGGTGTACGCGTAACTTTCCAGCGACCGACCCGCTGCTCATGACCGAACTGCGCTGGCATTTTCGCACCACCTATGCAAACGAAATCCAGCTTTTTCGGTGTTTCACGACGAAGTTGCTTGGTCACCCGGTGAGTGAGCTGGACACCTTTATCCCCGTCGCATTGCTGATCAACTTCGATGGTTTTGCTTAGCCATCCATTTTTTGGGCGATTACATCAAGTGGTGCAGAGCATAGCTGAACCCCGCAACCCGGAAAAAGGTTATGAAAAACGATCAATCGGCGCATCAATACTCACCGCGAGAAGAGAAAATCAATATTATTTCTCATGCCTTCGGCCTGATCCTGAGCTGCGGCGCAACAGCGTTATTAGTCACCGCTGCGGCGCTGTACGGTACAGTCTGGCATATTGTCAGTTTCAGCCTGTTCGGCGCAAGTTTGATCATCCTTTATGCGGCATCAACCTGTTATCACACCGCGACCAGTCGGGAACGGCGGCACCGCCTGAAGATTTTTGATCACGCGGCAATTTATGTGCTCATTGCCGGAACCTATACCCCCTTTACACTGGTCACTCTCAACGGCACAATCGGCTGGATTCTGTTCGGCGTTACCTGGGGCATTGCGCTGATCGGTGTCACCCTGAAGCTGTTTTATACCGGACGTTATGACATCATCTCGACCCTCATGTACATCCTGATGGGGTGGGTCATTGTTTTCGCGATCAAGCCGCTGCTGAGTAACTTCCCGTTTTCAGGCTTTCTCTGGTTGCTCAGCGGCGGTATTGCTTACACCCTCGGTGCGATTTTCTATAGCATCAAGCAGATAAAATTCAATCACGCACTCTTTCACCTTCTGGTTCTTGTCGGCAGTTTCTGTCATTTTATCTCGGTCTTCTTTTACGTTTTACCCCGGCACTGATTCACCGTTGCGGCGGTCGTGTTGATTTCAATCGAGTGTGCACCGGGAGACAGATTAAAACGGTTGCTGAAGCAGAATGGATTAGTGTCATGAAATACAGTCCTGATATCCACCATCGACGTTCTATACGATTGCGGGGTTACGATTATTCCCAGGCTGGTGCGTATTTCGTAACCATTTGCACCCAGAACCGGGAATGCCTGTTTGGGGATGTCGTGACAGGGAAATGCGGTTGAATGATGCGGGGGAAATGGTTGAAATGGTTTGGAACGCCATACCAGCGAATTATCCAGGTGTCAATATCGATCAAATTGTAATCATGCCCAACCAATCCACGGAATTAACGTGACCGTAGGGGCGGCCCCCTGTGGCCGCCCTGATTTAGGGCAACCACAGGGGGTTGCCCCGACGGGATTATCATTTCCGGACGTGGTACATCGGTTTAAAACCATGAGGTACGTTGACGGGCTGATTCCGTTGCACGGCGGATTAACCCCCCGCCTCAGCGCAGCAACGCCAGCGCCCAGCAACCAACCACCGTCAGCCAGCATCCTGCCGCCAGCAGTGTGTTGACTAAGGGGCTCGGTCGTTGGCGTTTTTTAAACCACAGGCCGACGCTGACCCCCAGCACCAGACCGCTGCCGAAGCCGAACAGATGCGCGCCGATATCGGTGGTTTCTTCCCCGACGCCAAGCATCGCCAAAAGCGCGCAACCGGCGGCAAAGGGAAGAAGTTGACGACTGCCGAGGTGGTGGCGGTAGCGCAGGAAATTGTATGTCGTGACGATGCCGAGAACGCCGAAGACGGCGGTTGATGCACCAACTGATCGATGCGCTGGATGTTGCAGCCAGGCGTTGAGCAGATTGCCCGTTGTCCCGACCAGCAGGCACAAGGTCCAGGCCAGACCGTTGCCGAATTCGCGGGCGAGCCAGAAGATGAAAATCCCGCCGACTATCACGTTGCCGAAGAGGTGCAAACCATCGGCGTGGAGGGTCAGTGCGGTTACGGCGCGCCACCATTCTCCGTTCATGATCAGGTCGGCGTGGGCATTGCCCAGACTGTTCCAGTGCACCGGATGATGCCCGGCAAGATTGATCTGCTGGAGAGTCAGGTCATAAAACAGGCCGACAAGGGTAAGTGTTGTCAGGGTGCCGAGGAGGGCCTCTGCCGGGGCCGCAGGAAGGGGCAGGGGCGGTGGCCAGCCACGATTTTCAGTGCTGTGAAGTTGCAGTTGCCGGAGTGCTTCAGCATAGTGTTCAGCCGGGACACGTAATTGATAGCCTTGCTCACAACGGTCGGTTGAGTGTGGAATCATTCGTGCGGAGAGAACCAGTACGCGCAGACGTGCCTGGCGGCGGGTGATGAAAGGGGAGCTGTCCTGGTGCAGAAGGTCGGCGGGAAGGGGGCGCCAGTTGGTGGTGTCTGGTGTGTCCATGAGTAGCGTCACGTGTTCCGGCGGCGATTCACGCCCCGAGGAGCAACAGGATCAACGTATAGCTGAACGCCGAAGCCAGGGTAGAGAGCATGATAATCGAACCAGAGAGTTGTGCGTCGCCTTTAAGTTGGTGGGCCAGAATGTAGTTGGCGGTGGCTGACGGTGTCCCGGCAAGGACGATCCCGACCGCCAGGTTGAGCCCCTCAACCCCGAGCAGCGTCAACAGAAAAGCGGCAAGGAGCGGGACACCGATCAACTTGAACAGTGTCGCGATTGATGCTGCAACCAGATCACCGCGCAGCCGCGCGGCAGAAAATGATCCGCCGATGGCGAGCAGTGCCAGCGGCAGCGTCATGCCGCCGACGATCCGCAATCCACCTTCAACCGCGACCGGCAGCGACCAGTTGAAAAAACTCCAGGCAATGCCGAGAAAAGAAGCGATGATCAGCGGGTTGAGTGCCAGTTGCCTGACCCAGAATATCGCCGGAGTGCCTGCTTCATTGCCGCGCTGTGGCAGCAGGAGAGCACTGATCGCGCAGAGGTTGAGGACCGGCACCAGAAAGCCCATCAGAATACCGGCGCGGGTCAGGCCCGGTTCTCCGTAGGCGTTAAACGCAATCGCCAGTCCGACATAAGCAAGATTCCCGCGAAACGCCCCTTGACTGAAAGCACCGCGCATTGCCGGGGCGTAGCCACGCAGGGTGGCATAGCCATAGGCAAGAAAGAAAGCCAGAACAATCGCCAGGGACGAGCCCAGAACCAGTCGCGCATCGAAATTTGCACGGAAATCAGCCGTTCCGATCTTGTAAAAGAGGAGCAGCGGGAGGGCCACATAAAAGACCAGCCGGTTGGTTTGCTGGAGAAATTCCTCGTTGATCAGACGCAGATATTTGAGCAGCGCACCGAGACCGATGACCAGAAAAACGGGGAGCACGATGTTGAGGATGGCAATGAAATTGGTCATTCACTTCCTCCTGAAGGTCTTCACAATACAATGGAAGCCTCACCCTGTCCATGCCAAATAACCGGTCACAAGTGAGTGATAAAACTTGAATGTCGAATCATCCGGTATTAGTATGAGCGGATGAATAAAGGGAATAATCTGCGCCTTGCGACGTTGGTCATGCTCGTCATCCTGATCTCGTCGCTGCACTATTTCACAACCACCCAGTTACCGCAGTTTCACGACGTTTATCGACGGCTTTACTATATCCCGATCGTACTCGGCGGGCTGTGGTTCGGTTTGCGCGGTGGTCTGGGCGTTTCTCTGGCGGCTTCCTTGCTCTACGCTCCCCATATCGTCTTCCAATGGGGGCACCATCCGGCATCCAGCCCCGAGAAGTTTCTTGAAATCATGCTCTACAATATCATCGGGGGGTTGACCGGTTTTCTGGCCGCGCGTGAACGCGAGCAGAAAATCAAATATCAACGGGCCGCACAGCGGCTGGAACACAGCTATGACAAGCTGCGCGAACAGGCGGACCAGATTCTCGATATTGAAGAGCAATTGCGTCGTGCTGATCGTTTGTCGGCGCTGGGTGAATTGTCGGCGGGAATGGCGCATGAAATCCGCAACCCCCTGGGGTCGATCCGCGGGACCGCTGAAATCTTGCGCGACGGGGTCAAGCCGGATGATCGTCATTACGAATTTGCGAACATCCTGATTCGTGAGGTCGATCGACTGAATCAGGTTGTCGGTGATTTTCTCAACTTTGCCCGCCCGCAATCAAGTGAGCGTGGTCATTTTGATCTGGTCAATGTGCTGCGCGAGGTGCTGGTGCTGACCGGTCAGCAGGCGCGGGCCAATCATGTCACGCTGAACTTCACGCCGCAAAGTCCGTGTCCCTTGCCGGGGGACGCCGAGCAGCTCAAACAGGTTTTTTTAAATCTGGTTCTGAATGCACTTCAGGCCATGCCGCAGGGGGGATCACTCGATATTGAGATTGACGTCAGGGAGGTGGTAACGATTCGCTTTCGTGACACGGGTCAGGGGATCCCCGTCGCTCATCTTGACAAGATTTTCAACCCGTTTTTTACCTCCCGCAGTGAAGGAACCGGCCTTGGCCTGGCGATCACCCATCGGATTGTTCAGGGGCATGGCGGGCGCATTGATGTCGCAAGCAAAGTGGGGCAAGGGACGACGTTCACTCTTGTTCTGCCGCTCAACACCAGCGACAAAGAACGGACATTATGAGCGAAAGCAAGGTGCAACCGGGACCGGTGTTGATTGTCGATGATGATGATTCGCTGCGGCGGGTTATGGAATACACCCTTACTGAAGCCGGTTATCGCATATTGACCGCAGCCAGCGGTGAACAGGGCCTGGACCTTTTTCACAGCGTCTATCCGTCAGTGGTCATCACCGATCTGCAGATGCCGGGGAAGAGCGGCTATGATGTCCTCAAGGAGATCAAGCATACTCGTCCGGAAACCCTTGTTGTGGTGATTACGGCTTATGGTACGGTCGATAAAGCGGTCGAAGCGATGAAACTCGGTGCCTATGATTTTCTCACCAAACCGTTCAGTCAGGATGAGTTGCGCCTGGTTATTGCCAATGCCAGCGCTTTTCGTGCGATGCGTGATGAAAATCGCAAACTGAAGGAAAAACTGGCGACCAGAATCGATTTTTCGCGTATTGTCGGCACGTCCACGGCGATGCGTGAAGTTTTTGATGTGGTACGGCGGGTCGCTTCAAGTGAAGCGACGGTGCTGATTTCCGGCGAATCGGGGACGGGCAAGGAGTTGATTGCCGCTGCGCTGCATCACGGCAGTGAACGTGCAGCGGAAGCTTTTATCCCTGTCAACTGCGCGGCAATTCCGGCAGAGCTGCTCGAAAGCGAACTTTTCGGGCATGTCAAGGGCGCTTTTACCGGAGCGATTCGTGATCGCCCTGGTAAATTCGAGTTGGCAAACGGGGGCACGTTGTTTCTTGACGAGGTCGGAGAATTGCCGTTGGTTCTTCAGCCCAAACTGTTGCGCGCCATCCAGGAGCGCGAAATCACTCCGGTCGGCGGGATGGCAAGGAAGGTTGATGTGCGGCTGATCGCCGCGACCAATCGAGATCTGGCTGCGGCGTGTGCTGAAGGTGATTTTCGCGAAGATCTTTATTATCGCCTGGCGGTTATTCCGTTGCATCTGCCTCCGTTGCGTGAGCGTCGTGACGATATTCCGTTGCTGGTGCGCCATTTTTTTGATAAACACGCCAAAGGCGTTGCGGTGTCGATCAGTGACGATGCGCTTGCCGAGCTGTGCGCGGCGAGCTGGCCGGGGAACGTTCGGGAACTGGAAAACACCATCGAACGGTTGTTGATCATGCGGCGTAGTGACCGCCTTGAACGCGCTGACCTGTCCGGTTCCAGAACGCAGTCGCGACATAAAACAGCCAGTGCGGTGCTCAACCTTCCCGATGACGGGTTCTCCCTTGAAGAGCTTGAAAAAATGGCGGTGCTCGAAGCGTTACGCCGCAATCACTGGAACCAGACCCGCGCGGCCGATTTTTTGCGTATTCCACGACATACGTTGATTTATCGCATCGAGAAGTATGCATTGAAAAGGAACGGAGAAGAGTAAATGCGCCGTCGCCAAAACAGGAGAACAGCGTGAGATATCTGGTCGATGAAAATCTTCCGCGGGTGCCGGATGAGGAGCAATTTACGTTGGATGGCTGGATCGATCTTGCCCCTTTCGAACGGCTGATTGGCCTTGTCATCGAACGGGCCGAAGCGGGGCAGGCCGTTTTGCATCTCCCTTTTACGGTCAAATTATCGCAGGGGGGCGGGGTGATGCATGGTGGAGCGTTGACGACACTGGCGGATACTGCCGTGGCGATGGCCATAAAATCGTTGTTGCCGGAAGGAACCCGCTTTGCGACCACCGAATTGAACAGTCGTTTTCTGGCCCCGCTTCTCGCTGGACGGGTCACTGCACATGCGCGGATCAGCGCCCCCGAAGGACGCACTTTTAGCGGTGAAGCAGTGTTGACAGATGAGGATGGTCGGTCAATCATGACCTTCAGCGCAATTTTCAGGGTGGCCAAAGGATCACCGCTGCCCGATAACATCTGACTTTATTTTTTTGAAAGGTCGATTGATGAAGCGATTTGTTTTTACTGCCGTTGTGATATTATTGCTCGCCACGATAACTCCGTGTCTTTCCGCTGAATTTGCAGTGATCGGCGCAGAAGCCCCGGATTTTTCACTCCTTAGTATGAGCGGCGAGAAGGTTGCTCTGCGTGATTATCGTGGCAAGGCCGTAGTCCTTAACTTTTGGGCGACCTGGTGTCCCCCCTGTCGCGCCGAAATGCCGTCGATGGAGGAGTTGAGCACGCTGCTGGTTGCTGAAGATTTTGTGATGCTCGCGGTCAACGTCGAACGTGACGGGCGTAACAAGGTCGCCGCGTTTCTGCGTGACCGCCCCCATTCGTTTCCCATCCTCCTTGATGAAGATGGCCGCGTCCAGCGCAGCTACGGTGTCTATCGTTATCCCGAAACCTTTATCATTCGGCGCGACGGGATTATTGCCGACAAGGTGATTGGGGCAATCGACTGGAGTGATGCGAAAATCGTTGAGTTCCTGCGTTTTTTGAGTAAAGGCTGAAGGACATGGAGACCGGTGCCGATATTACTGTCTGGATTGCTTTTACTGCGGGGGTGTTGTCGTTTTTTTCGCCGTGTGTCCTGCCGCTGATTCCGTCTTATATCACCTATATCACCGGTCTCTCCTTTGCCGAGGTCAATGCTGAGCAGCAGAGTCAACGGATTCGGCTGGTTATCTTTCTGCATTCATGCGTCTTTGTCATGGGATTTTCTGTCATCTTTATGACTCTGGGGGGGCTTGCCGGGTTCGCTTCAGCCAGATTTCAGGCGTATCTGCACGACGGGCTGACCTGGATACAGCGCGGCGGAGGTCTGCTGATCTTTCTCTTCGGGGTGCATTTGAGTGGACTTTTCCACTTTGGGGTACTGCTTGGTGACAAGCGCCTGCATTTACGTAACAAGCCCGGTGGATTTTTGGGGACATTCGTTGTTGGTCTCGCTTTTGCGGCGGGGTGGACACCGTGCATCGGGCCGATTCTGGGCAGTATTCTGGCGGTGGTTGCCGGATCCTCTCAAGGGGTCGGTAGCGGGATCGGTTTGCTGGCGGTTTATTCAGCCGGGCTTGGTGTTCCGTTTATTGTTTCCGGTGTTCTGTTCCATCTGTTTATCACGTTCTTTGACCGTTTTCGTCAACACATCCGGCTGGTGGAGATTTTTACCGGCGGGCTGCTGATGGTCGTGGGGATTTTGCTCTTCTTCGATTTTTTCAAAGCGGTCACCAACTATCTGCTGCGCTGGTTGCCGGTGCTGGGCTGAAATCGGGTGTTGCTGTCAGTCCTCGCTGGGGATGCGGAAGACTTCCAGAACACCCGCCAGCGATTTCAGCTCTTCAGCGGTAATTTGTGTTGCGTCACCGATGACACCGATAATAACCCGATTTGTCCCTGTCGATTGATGAAAATCGAAATCGCGATTGACCAGATATTCCTTGACACTGCGCAGTTCATTTTCAGCCACGTTTTTTTTCATAATAATCAGCATTGCTATAAACCTTTCGTACGCAGTCGTTCCAGGCGGCGGGATTCGTCGATAACGCGTTCAAAGAGACGAACAATGGCATCATTTTCCAACGGGCCACCGTTTGCCGCACTCATCGCTTCAAAGATGCGTTTCTCGCGTGCCGGGTCATAGACCGGCAGCCCCTTTTCTTTTTTGATCTCGCCGATAGCCAGCGCCAGCGCCGCACGTTCATTGAAAATGCGCAGCAATTCCCGATCAAGTTCATCTATGCGTTTGCGAACATCGTCAATCAACACAGCCTGCTCCTAGAAGGTTTTCCGAATCAGGGTATCCTTTTTACAACGGATGTCATCGGTTTCGGGATAGTCGATCGTATAATGCAAACCACGACTTTCCTTGCGGGTCAGGGCGCAACGGACAATGAGCTCGGCCACCGTGGTGATGTTGCGCAGTTCAATCAGGTCCGAAGTCACCTTGAAATCCCAGTAATAATCGTTGATCTCTTCCTTGACCATCTGGATGCGGCGGAGTGCGCGGACCAGCCGTTTGGTGGAACGCACAATGCCGACATAATTCCACATCGAACGACGAATTTCGTCCCAGTTGTGAGCCACTACCACCTCTTCATCACTGTCGACCGCACCGCCACTGTCCCAGGGATGGATCGAGGGGTAGGGGGGGTATTTCTCGCTGAGCCGTGACAATGTGCGTTGTGCGGCGCGATTACCGTAGACGGCACCTTCAAGCAGGCTGTTACTGGCCAGACGGTTGGCCCCGTGCAGCCCGGTACAGGATGTCTCGCCAATTGCGAAGAGATTGAAAATGTCAGTTTCGCCATGTTCATCAACGACGACTCCGCCGCAGAGGTAGTGGGCGGCCGGAACGACCGGAATCGGTTCCGTCGCCATATCGATGCCGAACGAATTGCAGGTTTCATAAATATTCGGGAAACGGTCTTTGATATAAGCGGCCCCGGCATGGGTGATATCGAGATAGACGCAGTCATCGCCATGCTTTTTCATTTCGCTGTCAATCGCGCGGGCGACTATGTCACGGGGGGCAAGATCTTTGAGCTGATGATATTCCGCCATAAATGCAGTTCCGTCAGCGCGCCGCAAGACGGCACCTTCACCGCGTACCGCTTCTGAAATCAGAAATGATTTGGCATGCGGGTGGTAGAGGGTCGTCGGATGAAATTGCATGAATTCCATATTGGCGATCGTTGCCCCGGCCCGGTACGCCATGGCGACCCCGTCCCCGGTGGCAACATCGGGGTTGCAGGTGTAGAGGTAAACCTTGCCGGCACCGCCGGTGGCCAGAGTTGTTGTGTGGGCACCAAACGTCACCACTTCACCGGTAGCGGTGTTGAGCACATAGGCTCCGAGGCAGCGATTCGGTTTCATGCGCCGCTGCAAGATCTTGGCTTCGGTAATCAGGTCGACGGCAATATGATTTTCGTACACAGTAATATTCGGGTGAGCGCGCACGGCCTCGACCAGCGCGCGTTCAATCTCTTGCCCGGTGACATCCTTGACGTAAAGGATGCGGCGATGGCTGTGTCCGCCTTCGCGGGTGAGATCGAAATGGATGCCGTCGGAACTGGAAAAACGCACCCCCCACTTGACCAGATCCTGAATTGCCTGCGGCCCGGCGGCGACGATCATTTTGACAATATCGTCGTGAGAAAGGAAGCACCCGGCCACCATTGTGTCGTGTTCATGCTCAGCAAAGGAATCGTCTTCGGCCGTAACGGCCGCAAGCCCCCCTTGCGCCATGGCGGTTGCGGTGATATCCATTGTTCGCTTGGTAATAATCGCCACGGTCGCGGTATCTGCAACCTTTAGTGCATAGGAAAGACCGGCAATACCGCTGCCGATAACCAGACAGTCTGCTGTGATTTTCATGATTGAATCCTGCTCGGGTTGATGTCGCTGTCATTCAAGAGTTCCGATTATCGGTCCGTATATCCGCGTTGTCAAGCACTCGTGGCAGCCTTACGGTTTAACTGATTGATATATTGGAAAAGTTTCGATATATTGTCAGTTTAGAGGAAGGACTTCAGGGATGTACTTGCGTGTTGCACCGATGATTCTGTGTTTTGTTGTTGTCTTCGCCGTCTCATCGGCAGGTGCGGATATCTACAAGTATGTCGATGCCAATGGCGTGGTTCACTTCACCGACTGTCCAACGACCAATCGTTTTCGTATGTATCGCCCGGATGCCGTCGATTCATTGCAGGCGGTGAGCCGTTGGGTGCGTCATTATGCTTCTGTCTATCGGCTCGAAGCGGCGCTGGTGCATGCTGTCATCAAGGCGGAAAGCAATTACGATCCCCAGGCGGTGTCTTCCAAGGGGGCGTGCGGCATCATGCAGATCGAACCGAAAACCGCGCGCCATCTCGGGGTGACCGATCCCTTCGACCCGCGCGAAGCGATTCGCGGCGGAAGCTCTTATCTGCGTCAATTACTCGACCGTTTCCAGGGCAATCTCGATCTGGCCCTGGCGGCGTACAATGCCGGCCCGACCGCTGTCACCCACTATGGTGGTGTTCCACCGTATCCGGAAACCCGCAATTACATCAAAAAAGTCAAGCGCTTTATGCGTGATTACAAGTCTGGCAAGGACATGGTTTTATGAATCTGCGTACCGGGCGCTTTAATTTGCCGAACCTGCTGACCCTGGCACGGATTGCTGCTGTCCCGGTGGTGGTCATCCTGCTCTTCTTTGACGGCCGTCAGAGCGGTCTGTGGGCAGCGGCGGTCTTTTCCCTTGCTGCCATAACCGACTGGCTCGATGGCTGGCTGGCGCGCAAATGGCAAGTGGTGTCGGTGCTCGGCAAATTTCTTGATCCGTTGGCCGACAAACTGATCGTCATGGCCGCTTTTATCATGATGATTCCGCTGGGACGTGTTCCGGCCTGGGCCGTTTTTCTGATTCTGGCGCGGGACATCATCGTTTCCGGCCTGCGTTCCATCGCCTCCTCCGAAGGGGTGGTGATCGATGCGAGTGACCTGGGCAAATACAAGACCATCTTCCAGATGGTCGCGGTAATCGGGCTGATGCTGCACTATGATTACTACTGGTTGTTCGGGTTGCGGTGGGAGATTTTTCATGTCTCAATGCACAATGTCGGAAGCTTTTTCTTCTATCTTTCGTTTATTATGACATTATGGTCCGGAATCGACTATCTGATTAAATTCTTTAAGATAATTGACCGTTAATGGTTTTTCTTGATGGGGAAACTTTTTGTTTGACTTGCCCAGGCCCATTTGTTATAAACGTCTCCGCTCGCACGATGGAGCACCCCCAGTACGCGGGAATAACTCAGTGGTAGAGTGCGACCTTGCCAAGGTCGAAGTCGCGGGTTCGAATCCCGTTTCCCGCTCCAACTATTAACCCCAGGACCACTGTCCTGGGGTTTTTTGCTTTACACGAAGGCCGCTATGAACACACTGCGTTTTTTTGCTTCAACGCCGAAACTCATCGAACAACTCCTTGCTGATGAACTTGAAACGTTTGGCGCGCAGGAGGTCCAGGCGACCACCGCCGGAGTCGCTTTCAGCGGCTCGCTGGAGGTCGCTTACCGGGCCTGTCTCTGGTCACGTTTCGCCAATCGTATCTTGCTGATTCTCAATGAGTTTGCCGCGCCCGATCCCGATGCCCTCTATGCCGGAGTCATGGCGATCGATTGGGATCAGCACCTTTCTCCTGCGCAGACCATGGCGGTCGATGGCGTGGTCTTTTCATCACAGATCACCCATGGCGGATTTGCCGCGCTGCGGGTGAAAGATGCTGTGGTTGATTACTTTCGCGAACGCTGCGACAGTCGCCCGACGGTCGATACTCAACGTCCCGATATCCAGTTGAATATCCGTCTGCGCCACGATCAGGCGGTGCTGTCGCTCGACCTGTCAGGAGAGAGTCTGCACCGGCGTGGTTATCGTCTCGGGCGTGGTGCGGCACCGCTCAAAGAAAATCTCGCCGCTGCGGTTCTGGCGCGTTCCGGATGGCCGGAAATCGCTGCCGCCGGAGGTTCTTTTGTCGATCCGATGTGTGGCGCGGCGACGCTGGTGCTGGAGGCCGCACTGATGGCGGCCGACATTGCGCCAGGCCTTGGGCGGGACTATTTCGGATTTTTAAACTGGCGCGGCCACGCTGCCGAACTGTGGGCGCGCTTGCGCGAAGAAGCACGGCAACGCCGCTGCCGCGGTTTGCAAACATTGCCGCTGATCCGTGGTTTCGATGCCGATGCTGCGGTGGTGCGTCGGGCGCAGACGAATGCGGCCCGTGCCGGGCTGGAGGGCGCGGTCAACTTTGAGCAACGCTCCATTCGCGAGCTGCATTCGGCTGATTTTTCCCTCCCCGCAAGCGGGTTGCTGGCGATCAACCCCCCCTACGGCAAGCGCCTCGGTGGCGAGGCGGCGGGGCTCGATGCCCTCTATGCCGACCTCGGGGCCTGCCTGCGCCGCGAGTTTACGGGGTGGCGCGCGGCGGTACTGGTGTTGAACCCCGAACTTGGTCACCGCATCGGCCTGCGGGCGGAAAAGGTTCACAGCTTTTTCAACGGAACCCTGCCGTGCAAATTGCTTCAGTTTCGTATTGAGTCCGACCGCTTTACGGTGGCTGCTGATGCCGGACGCGCTGACGGTGAAAGTGCCGAAATGCTGCGCAACCGGCTGCGCAAGAACCTCAAATCCCTGGTCCCCTGGCTTAAGCGCGAGCACACCAACGCCTATCGTATCTATGATCGTGATCTGCCCGAGTATGCCGTTGCGATCGACCGTTATGGCGACTGGGTGCACGTCCAGGAATACGCTCCGCCAAAATCGATTCCCAGCGCCAGGGCCGCCGCACGTCTGGCTGAAATTCAGGCATTGTTGCCGGAGACGCTGGGGGTGTCGGCGAAAAAAATCAGTTATAAAACCCGGCACCGGCAACGCGGCGAGACGCAGTACGAAAAGTTCAATGAGTCACAGAGTTATCAGGAAGTCTTTGAGGGCGATTGCACGTTTCTGGTCAACCTGACCGACTACCTCGATACCGGGCTGTTTCTTGATCACCGCCCGCTTCGGAAAATGATCGGTGAGATGGCTGCGGGGTGTCGATTCCTCAACCTTTTCGCCTATACCGGTGCGGCGACGGTGCATGCGGCAAAGGGTGGGGCGCTGACAACGACGACGGTCGATATGTCGCGCACCTATCTGGAGTGGGCACAACGCAACCTCGAGTTGAACGGTTTCAAGGTCGGTGACCAGCACGCGATGTTGCAGGCTGATTGCCTCATCTGGTTGCGGCAGCAGCGCCGCGAGTTTGACCTGATTTTTCTTGACCCACCGACCTTTTCCAATTCGAAACGGATGACCGAAACGTTCGATGTGCAGCGTGATCACGTCAATCTCATTCAACAGACCGCCCGTCTCCTCAGCCCCGATGGTATCCTGATCTTCTCGAACAACTTTCGTCAATTCAAGATCGATCACGCAGCACTTGCCAACCTGCGTATCGATGATATTACGTCCAGAACAATCCCCCAGGATTTCAAACGCAATCCACGAATTCATCATTGCTGGATGATCACGCGCACGTAGTTGACAGACCGGAGCAAAGGACGCAGCCTTGAAATTTGTTGATGTTTCGCAAGGTGCGTGGTAAAAAAAGCGTTGTTTTGCTGATTATGGGATGGTGGGGTGGAAATTTTTATAACTGACAATTGATGGCGTCGCAAAAAGTCCGCCCTACTGCGTTACGCTGGTTTTTCAGACCCTCGACCTACCTGATGTAGGCCTTCGCCCCTGAAAAACCACCAAGCCTTGTAGGACGAAATTTTTGCTTAGCCATCCTTCGAATTTTTGCGAGTGCATCACAATTGATAAAGGCATTTCGACTCAAAGATCGGGATGCCTTTTGTGTGTTCAGGTGAATTGCCTGACATTGAATGTATTGACGGGAGTGTTTGATGAGTGCCCAAAAGTTTTTACAGGAGCTTGAAAAGAAACTCTGGACCGCCGCCGACAAGCTGCGTTCCACCCTCGATGCGGCGCAGTACAAGCACGCCGTCCTCGGCCTGTTGTTCGTCAAATACGTCTCCGACGCCTTCGACATCCGCCGTCAGGAGTTGATCGCGCAGTTCAAGGATGCCGACAACGACTACTACCTCGACCTGGCTGACTACGCCAGCGATGCCGACTACCAGCTTGAGATCGCCGCCGAGCTGGAGATCCGCGACTACTACACCGAGAAGAACGTCTTCTGGGTGCCGCAGCTGGCGCGCTGGGAGACGCTGCAGAACCACTCCAAACTGCCACCCGGCACTGAAATTACGATTAAGAACGGCAAGGAGACCGTCTACACCATGCGCAGCGTCGGGCGGTTGATCGACGATGCGCTGGAGGCGATCGAGAAAGACAACCCCAAGCTCAAAGGGGTTCTGAATAAACAGTATGGCCGCTTGCAGATCGACCAGGCCAAACTCGGCGAGCTGATCGACCTGATCGCCACCATCCCTTTTATCCATGAATCGCTGCAGGCCAAGGATATCCTCGGCCATGTCTACGAATACTTCCTCGGCCAGTTCGCCCTCGCCGAAGGGAAGAAAGGCGGCCAATTCTATACCCCCAAATCGATCGTCACCCTCATCGTCGAGATGCTTCAGCCGTATCAGGGAAGGGTCTACGACCCGGCCATGGGTTCGGGCGGCTTCTTCGTGCAGAGCGAGCAGTTCATCAAAGAGCACGGCGGCAAGCTCGGCAACGTCTCCATCTACGGCCAGGAGTACAACCACACCACCTGGCAGCTGGCGGCGATGAACATGGTCATTCGCGGCCTCGATTTCAATTTCGGCAAGGAACCAGCCAACACCTTCACCAACGACCAACACCCTGACCTGCGCGCCGACACCATCATGGCCAATCCCCCCTTTAACATGAAGGAGTGGGACATCGGCGTGAAGGACGACGACCCGCGCTGGCAGTACGGCAAGCCACCATCCGGCAACGCCAACTTCGCCTGGCTACAGCACATGCTCTACCACCTCGCCCCAAACGGCTCCCTGGGCCTGCTGCTCGCCAACGGTTCGATGAGTTCCAACACCAACACCGAGGGGGATATCCGCCGGGCCTTGGTAGAGAATGATCTGGTCGAGTGCATGGTCGCCCTGCCGGGGCAGCTCTTCACCAACACCCAGATTCCCGCCTGCATCTGGTTTTTGACCCGCGATAAAAAGACGCGGGGGGATAAGGCAGACCGCAGCGGCAAGGTGCTTTTCGTCGATGCTCGCAACCTTGGCTACATGAAGGATCGCGTGCTGCGTGATTTCAAGCCGGAAGACATTGCCAAGGTGGCTGATACCTTTCATGCCTGGCAGAAAGGCATTGACCCCCCTCAGTCCCCCCTACTTCGCAGGGGGGAAGTTGACCTAGTCCCCCCTGTGCAACAGGGGGGAAGCGAGCCCAGCGAGCAGGGGGGTTGGTTGTCTGTGGAGCAGGGGGGTGCTTATCAAGACATCCCCGGCTTCTGCTATTCGGCCACGCTGGCGGAGATCCAAGAGTACGACTTCGTGCTGACACCGGGGCGCTATGTCGGCGCGGCGGACGAGGTGGAGGATGGCGAGCCGTTTGCCGAGAAGATGGCACGGTTGACGGCGCAGTTGCAGGAGCAGTTTGCGCGCGGTAGCGAGTTGGAAGGGGAGATCAAGCGGAATTTGGCGGGGCTTGGGTATGAGTGCTGAGTGGCCGCTAAAAACGTTAAAGGAATGCGCCACTTGGTATTCTGGGGGTACTCCAAGGAAATCAAATCCAGACTTTTGGAATGGGTCGATACCGTGGATTAGCGCAAAGAGCCTTACTGAGTTTTTTATTCAAGATTCGGAGGACAAGGTTTCAGAGCTGGGTGCATTGAACGGAACCCGATTGATGCCTGTCGAAACGATTCTGTTTATCGTTCGTGGGATGAGTCTGAAAAAAGAGTTCCGAGTAGGAATAACTAGCCGTCCCGTTACCTTCAATCAAGATTTGAAAGCATTGGTCGCTCGCGAAGAAATACTGCCTCTATACCTCGCGTACGCAATAAAATCTCGGACAAATGAGATTTTAGGGATGGTCGGCGAGGCTGGGCATGGCACAGGCGTGCTGCCAACAGACAGAATAGAAAGCTTGCTGATACCTGTACCGGAAATTGAAGAACAAAAGCGAATTGTTCACGTTATAAAAACGTTGGACGATAAAATCGAACTCAACCGTCAAATCAACCAAACCCTCGAACAGATCGCCCAGACCATCTTCAAAAGCTGGTTTGTCGATTTCGAGCCAGTCAAAGCCAAGATCGAAGCCAAAGCCGCAAACCGCGACCCGGAACACGCCGCCATGTGCGCCATCAGCGGCAAACTTGAGCCCGAACTCGATCAGCTTCCCCCCGCGCAATACCAACAACTCGCCGCCACCGCCGCCCTGTTTCCCGATAAGCTGATGGAGTCGGAGATGGGGTTAGTGCCGGTGGGGTGGGAGGTGAAGTCTCTAGCCGAGATGGTTCATTTGACTGGTGGCGGCACACCAAAACGATCGAATACTGAGTTTTGGGGCGGGGATATTCCGTGGTTCTCTGTGCAGGATGCCCCTGCAGATGGTGACGTATTTATCGTTGATACCGAGGAGAAGATCACGAAGGTTGGTTTGGAAAAAAGCTCCACACGGATTTTGCCGGTTGGTGCTACGATAATATCGGCTAGGGGAACGGTCGGTCGGCTTGCTCTGATTGGTGTTGAAATGGCTATGAATCAGTCATGTTATGGGATAGGCGGTGCAGAAGGAATAGGTCCATATTTCAATTACTTCAATCTTAAAGACACAGTGGGCACTCTTCAGCAAAATACGCACGGTGCTGTTTTCGACACAATCACTCGTCAGACCTTTGGAACGGTTTCATGCGTCAGACCAACAAAGTTGATGCTGGAAGAGTTTGAAAATATCCTGGCCCCGCTTATGAAGATGATTTGCAGTAATGTTCATGAGCGTAGAACTCTCTCCACCCTCCGCGACACCCTGCTCCCCAAGTTGCTGAGCGGCGAACTGCGACCCGCTTCAATCTCCTCTGCTGAAAGGGGCACATTTCCCCCGTGTGACGCAAGCAAAAGGTTGAAACTATGGTCCTGAAAAAGAAAACCGACGCGTACGCAGATAAAATCCACGAAGAGGCGTCGGGCGTATTGACCGTAAGTATAGGCATTCTCAGTTTCTTTTCAATGCAATTTTTTGGTAGTAAATAGCGAGGGAGAAACCTGCTATGAAGAGCGACGAACCATTGATCCCGCCGCACGGCGGCTACCGCAAGCTGAAGAGCTTTCAGGTGGCGCAGCTGGTCTTTGATGTGACGGTGCGCTTTGTTGAAGCCTACATCGACCGCTTCAGCCGCACCCGCGACCAGATGGTACAGGCGGCGCGCTCGGGGGTGCAGAACATCGCCGAGGGCTCGCAGGCCTCGGCGACCTCGAAGAAGACCGAGTTGAAACTGACCCAGGTCGCGCGGGCGAGTCTGGAGGAGTTGAAGCTCGATTACGAAGATTTTTTGCGCCAGCGTGGGCTGGCGCGGTGGGAGCGCAAGCATCCGCTGCGGCAGGAGCTGATTGACCGGCGCTTGCAAAGCGCCGACGAGGTGGCGCGTTGGGTGGGGGAAGTTGGGAAGCGGGGGTTAGCAAGTGGACAGGGTGGACAGGGTGGTACAATGTCCGCGTCGTCCACGGCGTCCACCAAGTCCACTCTCACAACCAGGGTCTACCCCGAGCTCGCCGCCAACGCCGCCCTGACTCTGCTCGCCGTGGCCTGTGCCCTGCTCGATCGCCAGGTGGCGCGGCTGGCTGAAGACTTTGAAAGCAAGGGCGGCTTTACCGAGCGCTTGTACCGTACGCGTAAGCAAAAACGGGGGTTTTGATGAGTATCACCGAAGACCAACTCGAACAACTCTGCCTCGACTGGTTTCGCACCGGCGGCTACGCCACCGCTTACGGTCCCGACCTCGCCTGTGATGGCGACTCGCCGGAGCGCAGCGACTACCAGCAGGTGGTCCTGACCAGTCGCCTGCTGAGCGCCCTGCAAAAGATCAACCCGCACATCCCGCTGGCTACCCTTGAAGAAGCCGCCCTGGTCGTCACCAAACCTGAATCGCCGGTGCTGATCCACAACAACCGTGCCTTTCACAAACTGCTCCTCGAAGGTATTCCCGTTGAGTATCGTAACGGAAACCCTCTAACCAGCCCACTTCCAAGGGATGAAGGGGCAAAAGCGCCGGCAGATTCAAACCCTCGCCCTCTGGGAGAGGGTGGCCAAAGGCCGGGTGAGGGTGATCGCAATGACGAAGTCATCAGCGATCATGTGCAACTGATCGACTTCCACAACGTCGAGATGAACCAGTTTCTGGTCGTCAACCAGTTCACCGTTAAGGGGAGCAAGCAGCTGCGTCGCCCTGATATCGTCGTCTTTATCAACGGCCTGCCGATCGCGGTGATCGAGCTGAAGAACCCCGCCGATGCCAATGCCGATGTCTGGAGCGCCTACAATCAGATACAAACCTACAAAAATGAAATACCCGATCTATTCGTTTGCAATGAAGCCCTGGTGATATCAGACGGCTTAAATGCTCGCATCGGTTCACTGACAGCGAACAAAGAACGTTACCTGCCGTGGCGTACGATCAGAAATGAAGACGACAAGCCGCTGTTCGAATACGAGCTGGAGAAGGTGGTCAGAGGATTCTTTGACCGCGAACTGCTGCTTGATTACCTGCGTTACTTCATCCTTTTTGAGCAGGACGACGGCACCACCATCAAGAAGATTGCCGGCTATCACCAGTTTCACGCCGTGCGCGAGGCGGTGCGGGTGACGCTGATCGCTTCGGCTCCCGCTCGGGAATATGAAATATCCGACCAACGCGCCACTTGGGGCAAAGAGGTGCAGCCTGGTTCACGCAAGGCCGGGGTGGTGTGGCATACGCAGGGCTCGGGGAAGAGCATCACCATGTGCTGCTACGCCGGAAAGTTGCTGCAACAGCCGGAGATGAATAACCCGACCATCGTCGTCGTGACCGACCGCAACGATCTCGACGGCCAGCTCTTTGCCACCTTCAGTAATGCGCGGGAGTTGCTGCGCCAGACCCCGGTGCAGGCCGACAGTCGCGACGAGCTGCGTGAGCTGCTGGCGGCGCGGCAGTCGGGGGGGATCATCTTCACCACGGTGCAGAAGTTCTCCCTGATCGGGGACGAAGACGCCCATCCGGTGCTGAGCCAGCGCTCCAATGTCGTTGTTATCAGCGATGAAGCGCATCGCAGTCAGTATGGATTCAAAGCCCGGCTCGATACCAAAACCGGCCAATACATCTACGGCTACGCCAAGCACATGCGTGACGCTATCCCCAATGCCTCTTTCATCGGTTTCACCGGCACCCCAATTTCAACGGAAGATAAAGACACCCGCGCGGTGTTCGGCGATTACGTCAGCATTTATGATATTCAGGATGCCGTCGAAGATGGAGCGACAGTACCGATCTACTATGAATCACGGCTGGCGAAACTCGATATCAACCGCGACGCCATTGAAGCATTGAATGGTGAAGTTGAAGAGATCATCGAGGATGAAGAGGATTCACGTACCCGCGAACAGACCAAAAGCAAATGGGCGGCTCTTGAAAAGCTCGTTGGTTCCGAGCCACGGCTCAAGGAAGTCGCTGAAGATCTGGTTCAGCATTTCGGGATGCGCCTCTCGACCCTTGACGGCAAGGCGATGATTGTCTGTATGAGTCGCGAAATATGCGCCCAAATGTACAACGCAATCACCGAATTACGTCCGGAATGGCATGACACCGACCCCGAAAAAGGAGTCATCAAGATTGTGATGACCGGTTCTGCAGCTGACCGGTCTTTGCTCCAACCGCACATCTACAACAAGACAACCAAGAAAAGGCTGGAGAAGCGATTCAAAGACGCCAGGGACGATCTCAAGCTGGTGATTGTGCGTGATATGTGGCTGACCGGTTTTGATGCCCCAAGTTGTCACACCATGTACGTCGACAAGCCCATGCGCAGTCACAATCTCATGCAGGCTATCGCTCGGGTTAATCGCGTTTTCAAGGATAAGCCGGGTGGTTTGGTGGTTGACTATATCGGTATCGGTAATGAACTGAAGAAAGCGCTGAAGATTTATGCTTCTTCTCAAGGAAAGGGAGCACCGACCCTCAACGTCGAAGAAGCCTTATCGATTCTGCTGGAAAAAATGGATGTCGT
This sequence comes from Desulfuromonadaceae bacterium, assembly GCA_019429445.1. Taxonomy (NCBI): domain Bacteria; kingdom Pseudomonadati; phylum Thermodesulfobacteriota; class Desulfuromonadia; order Desulfuromonadales; family Desulfuromonadaceae; species Desulfuromonadaceae bacterium. The sequence continues at coordinate 64,682 of JAHYIW010000005.1, read as the reverse complement.
ACGAGGACTGTTTCACGGCTTCGACTACAGTGATTATCTGACCCGCGCCCATCATATTCTGGTTTTGGCAGCAAACCATATCCTCGGTCTTAAAGATGGCAAGAAGCGCTTTCTCGATGTTATGGCGGCGATCAACAAATCATTTGCACTGTGTGGAACTCTCGATCAAGCGGCTGCACTCCGTAAAGAGATCGCCTTTTTCACTGCCATCAAAGCAGCTATTGTCAAACACACCACCATCGACAAAAAACTGACCGAAGAACAAAAAAATTCAGCGCTCAAACAAATTCTCGATAATGCCGTCGAAGCACAAGGTGTTGCTGACATCTTCGCCATGGCCGGTCTGGATAAACCAAATATCGGCCTGCTCTCCGATGAATTTCTCGAAGACGTCCGCAATATGCCCCAACGAAACCTGGCCCTTGAATTACTGGAAAAACTTTTGCGCGACGCCATCAAAGCCCGCACGCGCACGAATATAGTTCAAGAGCAAAAATACAGCGAACGGCTGTTGGCAACATTGAACCGCTATCATGCTCGCGCCATTGAAACCGCCCAGGTCATCGAAGAACTGATTCAAATGGCACGGGATTTTAAAGCCGCCATCAAACGCGATGAAGAGTTAGGGCTAGAGCCTGATGAAATCGCTTTTTACGATGCTCTGGCCAATAACGAAAGTGCTGTGCGTGAGTTGGGTGATGATACCTTGAAAAAGATCGCCGTAGAGATCACCGAGAAGCTGCGTAGCAGCACCTCGGTCGACTGGCAGGTGCGCGAAAGCGTCCGCGCCAAGCTGCGCAATCTGGTGCGGCGCTGCCTGCGCAAGTGGAAGTATCCGCCGGATAAGCAGGAGGATGCGGTGGCGCTGGTGCTGAAACAGGCGGAAGTGCTTTGTGCGGGGTGGATGTAAGATGATGCGAGTGTTTGTTTGTTCGTTAAATTCCGGGTGTATGTTGGGGCGTGTATGTTGGGGCGTGTATGTTGAGGCATAAGTATGGCCAAACCCCGCATTCTAGTGTAGAATGTAAAACGAACGATGTGGAAAGTGTCCAGTGGCAATCCCCTTTTGGCTGTCATTTATAAGGAGTTTAGTGATGAAATGTCCGTTGTGCAAAAGCCGAAAACATGTGGAAATTGATCTTCATGCGGAAGGGTTTTCTCAAGATGCGCGCGAATGTGGCAACTGCGGGGGGATCTGGACTTTCCAGAATGACGCTTTGAAAATCATCAAGGGCCGGGTGAAAAAAAAGCAGATTGTCAATACCGATTTTGTCTGTCCCACCTGCCGCTTTATGGTGAGTTATGAGACGGACCTGAATGCGTTTCAGTTTCATGAAGAACTTTTTGAATGCAAGGTTTGCGGTACGGTCTGCTCGGTAGCTCACGACAAGGTTGTTGTTATCAAAGACTCACAGAGTGCTTCTTTCCTTGATGCTTCCGGCGACATAGTTGAATCTGACGACTATTCAACCATGTAGGTGTGCGAGCAATACGACCCAAAAATATTCGCCTGCGAACTGGGTACCACCGGTTACGCAGGCGTTTTATTTGATGGCGCGACGGTTTTGATCATCGGAATGATGTCAGCACTCACAAGCGAATTGATTTTTATACGTCGATAGGCTACATTTTGCCCTCTCTTCACTCCCATAGAGTAAAAGGAGCCACCGATGGCGAATAACCTTGCTGATCTGCGCCAACATATTGACAAGCTTGACGACGAGATTCTTGACTTGTTGAATCAACGCGCGCAGGTCGCGATCGAGGTCGGCAAAACCAAAAGCGGTGAACAGTGTGAATATTTTGTGCCGAGTCGTGAAACGGCGATATTCGACCGTTTGACGGCCACCAATAAAGGGCCGTTTCCGACGGCGGCGATCCCCCGGGTTTTTCGGGAAATCATCTCCGCATCCCTGTCGCTCGAACAGCCGCTTAAGGTTGCGTTTCTCGGCCCGCAGGCAACGTTCACCCACGTTGCGGCAATGCGTCAGTTCGGCATGTCCGCACAGCTGGTGGCACTCAAGAGCATCCCCTCCGTTTTTGAAGAAGTTGAACGCGATCGCGCCACATACGGGGTGGTGCCGGTCGAGAATTCGAATGAAGGGGCGGTTTCGCACACGCTTGATATGTTTGTTGCTTCTGATCTCAAGGTGATTGCCGAAGTGTTGCTCGAAATTTCCCACGACCTGCTCTCCGCTTCGGGGGAACTGAGTGATATTCGCAAGGTCATTTCTCATCCGCAGGCGCTGGGTCAATGCCGCAGCTGGTTGGATGAGAACCTCCCCGACGCCACCCTGGTCGATGTCGGCAGTACCGCACGGGCCGCGCAGATGGTTGTCGATGACCCGGCGGCGGCGGCGATTGCCAGCGAAATGGCGGCGAGTCTGTATGGTCTGCAGGTGGTTAAAAAGAAAATCGAGGATAATCCCCACAACTTCACCCGATTTTTGGTGATCGGCAAGAATACCCCCGATCCTTCGGGGAAAGACAAGACCTCAATCATGTTCAGTATCAAGGATGAACCGGGTATTCTGTTCCGCATGCTCGAACCATTCAGCAAACGCAATATCAACCTGAGCAAGATCGAGAGTCGCCCGATGAAATCAAAGGCCTGGGAATATGTTTTTTATCTCGATATGGAAGGGCATATTCAGGAAGCCAATGTTGCGGCGGCAATCGAAGACCTGCGTGGCTACTGCCAATTTCTTAAAATCCTCGGTTCCTACCAGAGTGCCCGCTGATGGCAGCGCACCCTTGCTGTGACAATGAGTATCCGCATTATGAATGATTTTTTTATTACCCGGCTGGCCGTTGTCGGGGTCGGGCTGATCGGAGGGTCGCTGGCGTTAGCGCTGAAAGAGGCCGGTGCGGTCGGCTCGGTCGTTGGTATCGGACGCGGGCAGGAAAATCTTGCTCTGGCGCTGGAACTCGGGGTGGTCGATGAAATAACCCGTGACGGGGCCGCCGGGGTCAAGGATGCAGATGTGATCTTTCTGGCGACACCGGTACAATCGTTGCCTGATGTGGCGTTGGCGCTGGCACCACATTGCAAACCGGGAGCGATCATCACCGATGGTGGCAGTGTCAAGGCGTCGATCATCGCCGGTATCGAACCGAAGCTGCCGGCGGGGATCCATTTTGTGCCTGGGCATCCGATCGCCGGGACTGAGCATTCTGGCGCGGCGGCGGCCTTTTCGACCCTCTATCGCGAGCGCCGGTGTATTCTCACCCCCACCCCACGCACCGCTGCTGCCGCGCTGGAGACAATTCGGCGTATGTGGGAGGTGGTCGGCAGTGACGTGGTGGTGATGGAAGTCGAAAAACATGACCGGATTCTGGCCGCGATCAGTCATCTGCCGCACATGGTTGCCTATGCGCTGGTTAATGCGGTGGGCAGTTATGATCGCTATGAAGAAAATATTCTTGAATACTCTGCCGGCGGGTTCCGTGACTTTACCCGCATTGCGTCGTCCGATCCGGCAATGTGGCGCGACATCGCCCTGACCAACCAGTCGGCACTGCTGGAGATGATCGAACGGTTCGAAGCTTCTCTGCAGGAGCTGAAAACGGACATTGCCGACGCTGACGGGAACAGTTTGTTCGCGTTCTTTGCCCGTTCAAAGAAGAGCCGTGACGCGATACGATAATAATTTTGAGCTTTTTTCGAGGCGGGATTCAATGACAAAATCACGAGAAATATCAGCGGCTGGCGGATTGCGCGGGGAGATCACGGTTCCCGGCGACAAGTCGATTTCGCATCGCTCGATCATGATCGGAGCTCTGGCCGCAGGGAAAACCAGGGTGCAGGGTTTTTTACGTGGTGAAGATAATCTTTCGACCCTCAACGCATTTCGTCTGATGGGGGTAGAAATCGAGGAATGTGATAATGGTGAAATCATCATTCACGGACGGGGGCTGAAGGGGCTGGATGAGCCGCTCGATGTCATTGATTGCGGCAACTCCGGCACGACGATGCGGCTGATGACCGGTCTGCTTGCGGCACAACCTTTTTTTTCAGTATTGACCGGTGATAAATATCTGCGGCGTCGACCGATGAAACGGGTGGTCGGTCCGCTGACCGAGATGGGGGCGCGGATCTTCGGTCGCGATGGTGGTGACAAAGCTCCGCTAGCGATTGTTGGCGGTGGACTGCATTCACTGACCTATCATTCCCCCATCGCCAGTGCTCAAGTGAAATCATCCCTGATGCTGGCGGGGCTTTTCTGCGACGGTGAGATGACGGTCTATGAACCCCATCTGTCACGGGATCATAGTGAACGCATGTTGAGTTATTTCGGTGCCGAGATCAAACCGTTTTCCGGCGGGGTCACGATTGTCGGTCATCCTCAGCTTGAAGCGCGCGACATCCTGGTGCCGGGCGATATTTCCTCGGCGGCGTTCTTTCTGGTCGCCGCGCTGATCGTTCCCGGTTCGGAATTGCTGGTGCGTAACGTTGGTATGAATCCCACGCGCAGTGGAATCGTCGATATTCTGCAACAGATGGGGGGCACCATCTGTGTCCTCAATGCCCGCGAAACCGCCGGTGAGCCGGTCGCTGACCTGTTGGTCAAAAGCAGTGATCTGCACGGGATTGAGATCGGCGGTGAACTGGTGCCACGTGCCATTGATGAGTTGCCGGTGGTGAGCGTTGCGGCGGCATTCGCGCAGGGCACAACGCTCATTCGCGATGCCCATGAGCTGAGGGTTAAAGAGACCGACCGGATTGCGTCAATGACCGCAGAATTGACCCGGCTGGGGGCAAGGGTCACGGCGCTGGACGATGGGATGCGGATTCATGGTGGCGATCCTCTCGCGGGAGGTTCCGTTCGTTCACACGGCGATCACCGGGTTGCCATGAGTATGGCGGTGGCGGCTTTAGCTGCGACGGGTCCGGTGACGATTGAGGATATCGGCTGCACGGCGACCTCGTTTCCTGATTTCTGGACACTGCTCGATACGTGTCGGTCGGAGCGTTAAGTGATGCGTGAACCGATTATCGCCATCGACGGGCCGTCCGGTGCGGGGAAAAGTACGCTGAGCAAGCTGCTGGCGGCTGAGTTCGGCTACCTGAACCTGGATACCGGGGCGATGTATCGTACGGTAGCCCTGGCCGCCGCGCGTCAGGGGGTAGCAACCGATGATGCTGCCGCGCTGGCGCGCTTGTGTGCCGAGATTACGATTACTTTTCAGCGCGACGGGGGAGGGGAGCGGGTGCTGCTTGATGGCGCGGATGTCACCACGGCGATTCGCACCCCACAGATCAGCCAACTGACCGCAGTGGTGGCCGCCTGCCCGGAAGTCCGGGCGGCGATGACGGCTCAACAAAGAAAAATTGCCGCCGCCGGAGGGGTGGTGCTGGAAGGGCGTGATATCGGCACGGCGGTCTTTCCTGATGCCGAAGTGAAGTTTTTTCTCAGTGCGTCAGCGGCGGAACGTGGTCGGCGACGTTATAACGAGTTGCGGGATAAGGGGGGTGCGGTTGACCTGGCACAGACGGTGCGTGAGATTGAAGAGCGTGATGCGGCAGACAGTGCCCGCACGCATGCTCCGCTGGTACAGGCCGCCGATGCCATGGTTATCGACAGCTCCTCCCTTGACATTGATGCGGTGTTGCAGGTGATGGTCGGTGAAGTTGAGCGTTGGCGTGCTCATTGTGGTGCCGTTGCTCCTTGATGATCTTTCAGCGCGCGGTGCATATGCCGCACTTTTGTGCATAGCTGCGGAAAAGATGCTGCGGACTTCCCTCCCGTGCACCGGCACCAGTGCCCATAATCGACTAAAAGTGCTGTTAAATAACGTTTGTTTTTTAAAATTCTTTATGTTATCGTCCCGACCCATGACAAAACGTCACTCGTCGTCGAACGACGGGAAATTCGCAGGGGGTAGTCTCTTAAATGGTGGAAAACAACGCAACAACTAACGAAGCACAGATTGACGAACTGGAAAATGAAGAGCTTGGTGAAATGGAAGAAAGTTTCGCCGACATGTTCGAGAACAGTCTCAAGGAACTCAACTACGGCGATGTCGTTACCGGTACTGTCGTGCAAATCGCGGGAGACGCAGTGGTGGTTGACGTCGGGTTTAAATCCGAAGGGGTCATCCCGCTCCGCGAGTTCACCGATGAAGGCGTTCAGATTGATGTCAAGGTCGGTGATACCTACGATGTTATGTATGAAGGGACCGAGGCTGATAGCGGGCTGATCTGCCTGTCGAAAGAAAAAGCCGATCGTCAAAAAATCTGGAACATGCTCGAAGAGGATGCCGTCGTTGATGGCCGCATCGTCGCGCGGATCAAGGGCGGCTTGTCCGTCGATATCGGCGTGAATGCCTTCCTGCCCGGATCGCAGGTTGATCTGCGGCCAGTACGTAATCTTGAAAAAATGATTGGTGAAACCTACCAGTTCAAAATTATCAAGTTGAACAAGCGGCGCGGGAATATCGTTCTCTCCCGCCGGGTTTTGCTTGAAGACCGACGCGAAGGGATGCGTAGAGATACCCTGGGCAAACTCGAAGAAGGTTTGATTATCGAGGGGGTTGTCAAGAACCTGACTGACTACGGTGCATTTATTGACCTGGGCGGTATCGATGGGTTGCTGCACATTACTGACATGTCCTGGGGACGGGTGACGCATCCTTCCGATATTCTTAATGTGGGCGATAGTATCAATGTTCAGATTCTCAAGTATGACCGTGAGAAAGAGCGTGTTTCGCTCGGCCTGAAACAAATTGCTCCTGATCCCTGGTTGGCTGTGGCAGACAAGTATGTTATCGGCAATCGGGTTACGGGTAAGGTTGTCAGTCTGACCGAGTACGGCGCATTTATCGAACTTGAAGAAGGTGTTGAAGGGTTGATTCATGTTTCGGAAATGAGTTGGACCAAGCGCGTTAAACACCCGAACAAGTTGCTTGCCGTTGGTGATGAAGTCGAAAGCGTGGTTTTGGCGCTTGACGTTGACAACCGTCGCATTTCTCTGGGGCTGAAGCAGGTTGATCCGAACCCCTGGGAGGTTATCGGCGAGAAGTTCCCGATCGGAACGATCATCGAAGGTCAGGTCAAGAATATTACCGATTTCGGTATCTTTGTCGGGGTTGACGAAGGGATTGATGGTCTGGTTCATATTTCCGATCTGTCGTGGATCAAGCGCATTAAACATCCTTCGGAGCTCTATAAAAAAGGGGACACAGTCAAGGCTGTGGTACTTAACATCGATCGTGAAAATGAGCGTTTTTCACTCGGTGTTAAACAGTTGACCAGTGACCCGTGGCAGGATATCCCGAAGAAATACTTGCCGGGAACTATCGTTAACGGTGTCGTGACATCGGTAACGGACTTCGGTATTTTCCTTGAGATCGAAGAAGGGATCGAAGGGCTGATTCACGTTTCTGAAATCAGTAAAGAAAAAATTGATTCGCCGAAGAATTTCGCCAGTGTCGACGAAAACCTCGAAGCTGTCGTGTTGAATGTTGATACGGTTGATCGCAAGATCGCGCTGTCGATCAAGCATCTGGCACACCAGAAGGAGAAAGCGGAAGTTGATGCATTCCTTGGTGCCCAACAAACCGCGACGTCGAATTTCGGTGATTTATTGCAAGGGGCCATGGATAAATCAAATAGCGGATCTGAAGGCAAGGGAGTCAAGTAAACAGCGCATCGGGTGCTGCCGCCGGGCGGCTGCACCCGATGCGCGCTTTTTGTCTTGTTTTTTCGGTTCAGTATGCTCAATGTTATCATTGTGATGTTTGGTTGTTGAGCGGATAATCCTTGTTCCGCTGGAGGTGAAAAATGACGAAAAGTAAGTTGATTGAACAATTAATGGAGTCAAACGATATTCTGAACAAGCGTGATGCAGAATCGATTGTCAATACGATATTCGACAGCATCGGTGATGCATTGGTTGCCGGTGAACGTGTTGAGATCCGTGGCTTTGGTTCGTTTACAGTGCGTTGTCGTGATGCCCGCGAAGCAAGAAATCCAAAAAGTGGTGAAGTGGTGCGAATTCCGGCAAAAAAGACACCATTCTTCAAAACGGGGAAGGATCTGCGTGAAAGAGTCGCAAGCACATGAGTGTCGACCTCTGGCGGGACAACAGCGGATTATACAAAACTCGAAAGCCCTGTCATCAGACGGGGCTTTCGAGTTTTGTATTTCGGGATGGCGACGGTCACGCAATCATGACCCTGCGAAACAGTTAGGTTCAGGTAGCGGAACTTAAGGCGTCCCGTTCTTTACTACGGGCTTGCTCACCATTCCCTGAGTTGAACCTGCTTGGGTGTGTTGGTCATGCTCCTATGCCAATCATCCATCCCGAAGTTGTTGGCACTTCTTTGCCACGATATCATGGTCGAGCTCCAAGTCAATCTGTGAACAATCTTTTTTCGGTATATTATGGCGGATGTAAATAGAAAAACATATCGACGCTGTGTTGATGCCAGTCATTCCGGGATGCGCCTGGATCAATACCTGCCGGCCGTTGAACCGGAATTGAGTCGCACACTCCTGCGCAAGATTATTGATATCGGCGGTGTGAGTCACAATGGACGACGGATCAGGAAATGCGGTATGGACGTTGTTTGTGGTGATGTGCTTGAGGTCACACTCGACGGTTTACCGCTCATTCCATATCGCGTCACGGCGGATGATATTCTCTATCAGGATCAGTATTTGCTGGTTTTGTCGAAACCGCCACTGGTCGAAACACAACCAACTGCCGCACGTTATAAAGGGACACTTTACGAGGCGGTACTGACTTTGCTCGGCACTGATCGCAGTCGGCATGCGCAGAAGAAACCCGAGTTGGGGATGATTCAGCGACTTGACCGGGAAACTTCCGGGGCGATTCTTTTCTCAACTCATGTTCGGGCACATCGGCCATTGACCCAGGCATTTTCTGAACGACGGGTGAAAAAAAGCTACCTGGCGCTGGTTGCGGGACAGCCGCCGACTGCGGAACGGGAGATCGTTTCCAACCTGGCGCGAACACGCGATGCAAACCGTGTAAAGTCCGTGCCGTACGGTGGCAAGGAAGCGGTTACCCGCTACCGCGTGATTGAACAATTTGCCGACACGGCGTTGCTTGAAGTGGAAATCCTGACCGGTCGGTCTCATCAGATCAGGGTTCATCTGGCTGAAACCGGGTGTCCGATTCTGGGCGATCCCTTTTATGGAGGGGCCGTTGCATGGCACGAGCAGGATGTGCCACGCACGATGTTGCATTCGAAAACCCTTGCCCTGGCTCATCCGTTCAACGGTGAAATGTTAAATTGTACGGCACCGATACCAGCTGATATGGCCGATTTGTTGCGTAAAATTCGAGAACTGACGTAAACCGCTGAGATGTTCAGGAGGAGACATGCTTTCCTATCCACACTTTGATCCGATAATTTTTCGCCTCGGTCCATTGGCTGTTCGCTGGTACGGTCTGATGTACTTGTGCGGTTTTATCGGTGGGTACCTCTACATAAACTATCTGGTTCGCTTGCGTCATTTTGCGCTGTCCAAAGATGATGTCGGGGATCTCATCTTTCAATGTGTCATTGGTGTTGTTGTCGGTGGTCGGCTTGGTTATGTGCTGTTCTACAATTTGTCTTATTTTTTGGCTAATCCGCTGAGCATGTTTGCGGTATGGGAAGGGGGCATGAGCTTTCATGGAGGTTTTCTCGGGGTTTTTGTTGCCGGGATGATCTTTTGCTGGCGGCGCAAGTTGTCGCGGTTGATGGTCGGTGATCTGCTCGCTGGTGCGGCACCGATTGGCCTGTTTTTCGGGCGCATCGGAAATTTTATTAATGCTGAATTATGGGGAAGAACAACCACGGTTACATGGGGGATGATTTTCCCTGGGGCAGGGCCGCTACCGCGACACCCCAGTCAATTGTATGAAGCATTTTTTGAAGGGGTGTTCCTCTTTCTCCTGCTGTGGTGGTTTCATCGCCGCCATTTCCCGCTGGGTTTCGTTTGTTTCGCGTTCCTTTTCGGGTATGGGTTATGCCGCTTCGGAATAGAATATTTTCGCCAGCCGGATGCTCATCTGGGGCTCCTTGCTGCAGGATTGAGTATGGGGCAGTGGTTGTCTTTGCCGATGATGCTGACAGGTGTTGCCGGAATTTATTACGTCTGTCAACGCGGAGCGAAACAATGCCGGTGACGCGTGGTGTAGTCTTCGATTGCGACGGCGTTTTGTTTGAAAGTCGTGCCGCCAATCTTGCTTACTATAATACTGTTCTGGAATATTTTGGCGTCGCCCCGGTCCAGGCTGATGAAGAAGACCGGCAACGCGCCTACCTTTGTCATACGGCTGCAAGCCCGGTCGTTTTTGCGGAATTGCTCGGTCAGGAGCGGGTTTCCGCCGCACTTGATTTCGCAGCGACACTCGGTTTTCGGCAATTTATGCCGTTCATGCAGCTGGAGCCGGGGATTGAAGAGGCGTTGATCACATTGACGAAGCGGTTTCGGTTGGCTGTAGCAACTAATCGCGGCACGAGTATGCATGAAATTCTCGAACATTTTGCGTTACGACACTATTTTTCAGCTGTGGTTACCAGCCGCGATGTTGCCCGGCCCAAACCTTGCCCCGATATGTTGCAGCTGGTTTCACGACAACTGGGAATCGACCCGGATGAACTTGTGTTTGTTGGTGATTCACACCTCGATCAACTCGCTGCGCAACGTGCAAAGATTCGTTTTGTCGGGTATCAGACCAGTTTCCCCGGCGAATGTTGTGTCACTCACCATAAAGAGCTTGCGCCATTGATTGGTTGTTGGTTGTGACGAGAATTGTGCTGAGAATTGATCTGAGTTGTGTTGTCAGGCAGAGAGCGATTTGACCATGACGAGCACATAGCCGTTCTTCGACTTTTTATAGCTGATACGATCCATGAGGGAGCGCATAATATAAATACCGCGCCCTGACTCATGACAACTGTCCGGGTTATGGGCGGGCAGTGCGTCGATATCAAACCCCTGCCCCTGATCAAACACCTCAATGGTCAACACCCGCTCAAAAACTGATATCCGGACGTGTACTTCGGGATCCGGTGCATCCCGGTTGGCGTGGAGAATGGCGTTTGCCATTGCCTCGGTTAGTACGACGTTGACATTGTAGGCGAGCTTCTCCCTGTCACCATCGAATCTTTTGATGGTGCGTGCCACATCCTCACCAATCTTCCCGATCAAGCTTAAATAGCGGGTCTGATTTGGCACCTTGATGTCAATGTCGATACGTTCACGCATCACTTTCCCGAAAATCAGAAACTGCTGAAGGCTTCTTCACTGTCGGTGAATATTTCAAAGACTCGATGCAGCCGGGTCAATTCGAACATCGATTTAACCTGTGGCTGTAGTCCGCAGAGCTTCAGGCTGCCATTGCGCGCACTCGCGTTTTTAAAGCCTGATACCAGGGCACCAAGCCCTGAAGAATCAACAAAACGAACAGCCTTGAGGTTGACAATGATGTTACTTTTCTCATCCTCGAACAGGCTGGTCATTCTGGTTTTCAGTTCGCCACTGTTGTGTGCATCAAGGCGTTCCTCTTCTACGGTGATGGTGACGATGCCGTTTTTTTCGTCAAGAATCAGTTCCATTTTTTGCTCCTCGGTATACTTTCTGTCGCGGTTATTCAAACTACCTGAATATTAACATAGTTATGGATTTTCAGTCTGTAACTTTCATAATCAAGAGAGAGATGTCATCTACAAAAGAATGCAGCCCGGTAAAAAGTCTGACCTGTTGCATAATCGTATCAATCATTTGTTGTGCCTGTAAGGTATGGTGCTCATTGAGCAGTGCGCTCAGTCTTTCGATACCAAAGAAATCCCCTTGTGAGTTTTCTGCTTCAACAATTCCGTCTGTGTAGAGGAGGAGGGTGTCTCCCGGCTGCATGACGGTCTGATGTTCTTCAAAAACAACATTTCTCTTGATCCCCAGGATCATTCCTTCGGTATCAAGGTGTTCGCATGCTTCAGTGGCTTTTCTCCAGAGCAGAGGCTTGTTGTGCCCGGCGTTGGTGTAGGTCAGGGTTCTCCTGCCATGGACATAACGAAGGTAAAACATGGTAACAAACAGTTCGGCGCGGGACAAATCATCATGAAAAAATTCGTTCAGCTGATTAAGCATGACCGACAAGGGGTAATTCTCATTGATTTTAGAATGAATGAATGTTCTGGTTTCCGCCATGATCAGTGCCGCACCGACATTATGACCCGAAACGTCAGCAATCACCAGGTCAATAGTATCACGGTCAGTAGGGAGGATATCGTAGTAATCCCCCCCCACCTGACGGGCGGGCACGCAGATACCGGCAAGGTCAATTCCTGCAATGTCAGGGGCCTTTAAGGGGAGTAGCCCGAGTTGAATTGTTTTGGCGATCTGCAGCTCTTTTTGCTGTTCATGTGCGGCAATGAGGTGTTCGGTTTGATCCGCATTGCGTTTGGCGATACCAATCTGTACGGCGAGGCTGTGGAAGAGTTCGATAAACTCGGGAGTGAATATTCCTTTGACACTTTTTGAAAAAACTGAAAGGACGCCGATCGGCTGGCCTTCAATGGTAATCGGCATGTGGGCAAACGATTTGATACCTTCACGCTGGATAATGCCGATAAATTGTGATCGTTTCATCAACTCGACATCGTTGATGACGGTTTCCTTATTCGTCAAGAAGGTTGCACCGACATAATTGTTCATCGTCAAATCACGGTCCGCGTTATCGAAATGCTCGGTGCTCATGCCATCCTGGGCGATGACGGTCAGCAGTGAACGGTCTTCGTCCAACAGCCGGATCGTACACAGGTCAAATTTAAACTGCTGGCGCAATATATGTAAAATGTTGTCGAGGATTTCATTTAAGTTGTCGCCCCCGGAAACCGCACGGGCGGACTCGTAGAGAACACTGAGTTGCTCCCGGCTACTGGTACGGCTGAGCGTGACCGAGCCAAAAATATCGAAGACGTCTTCCATGGTACTGCCCCGGGTGACAAGGTAGTTGTCAATGATGATTCTGGCCGGTGCGGCACCGACGGACCCGGCTAACGTGCGTTCGGCAAAGCTTTTCAGGGTTAATAACTCATTCTCGGAAACGCTGCCTTTTTCGTCAATGTCACGATCGCCAAGATACTCGGAGATCGCTGCATGAGCTTGTTTCTCACCGATAAATTTGGCCATTAATTCGACAAATTCGAGCAGGGAGGGGGCTTTGTTGAAACGTTTACGTTCAATTTGGGGAACACGGGTTGAAAAAACATCAACGAATTTATGGACTTGTTCTCTTTCGGTCGCACTCGGAGTGGATAGTAATGAAATGGTCAGATAACACCCGAGATTAAAAAACAACGTCCAGAAAAGAGAATGGGTCCACATATCAAAACCGCTCAGGCCAAATAACTCAAGCGGTTTGAGCAAGGTGATGCCAAATAATCCATGGTCGATGATATCATTCGGCAACCAGTTTGAGCGACAGAATGCCGGGATCAGCAAGGTATAGAACCAGATAGTAAATCCCGCAATCATGCCGACACTTGCTCCAAATCGGGTCGACTGCCGCCAATAGATACCGCCGATCATCGCCGGGGCAAACTGGGTTGCGGCAATAAAAGAGATCAGGCCGATATTGACCAGTGCGTAGGAGTCGCCGATGATTTTGTAATAGATGTAACCGATCAGGACAACGGCCATGATTGCACTGCGCTTGATATTGATCAAGATGCGCGAAAGGTTCTTGTTCGCCAGGGACGGAATCCGCAAGATAATCGGCATGACCAGATGGTTGAGAATCATCGTGGCGAGGGATACTGAAGAAATCATGACCATTCCCGCTGCCGCGGAAAATCCGCCGATGAAGACGAAGAGTGCCAGCCATGGGTGATTGGCCTGCAACGGAATGGAAATCACGAAGTAGTCTGCCGCTGAGTTGTCTCCGCCAAACAGGAGCAAACCGCCCAGCGCAATCGGAATCACAAAAAGATTGATCAGAAAGAGATAGGTCGGGAATTGCCACATGGCCGATTTGATGTGGTCTTCCTGTGAATTTTCGATGACCATAATATGGAACTGGCGGGGCAGGAACATGAAGGCCATCATTGAGACAAAGGTCAGGGTGAACCAGGTTGAGTAGGGGACCTTTTCGGTATTCAACAAAAGCAGGTCGGCGCGTTCTGGAAAGCGTTCAAGAAAACGACTGAAAATATCCCCGAACCCGTCAAATATCCCGTAAGTGACAAAAATACCGACAGACAAAAAGGCCACCAGTTTAACCAGTGATTCGAACGCAACCGCCGCGACCAGCCCCTCGTGACGATCCGTGGCATCAAGACTTCGGGCTCCAAACAGGACGCCGAACACGCCAAGGATGATGGCTGCGAACAAGGCGGTATCGATGAAAGTCGGAAATTGGAGTGCATAGTCGTCAACTGCTGAATGGGAAGATAACGCGATCAGGTTGAAGGTGTGGGCAATGGCCTTTAGTTGCAGGGCAATGTAGGGGGTAATGCCGACAATCGCGAAGATTGTAACAACCACACCAAGAAAAACAGATTTTCCGTAACGGCTGGAGATAAAGTCGGCGATGGTGACGATATTTTGTTCTTTACTGATGCGCACCATTTTGCGTAGCAGAAACCACCAGGAGAACGCTATCAGCGTTGGTCCGACATAAATGGCAATGAAATCAAGACCGCTGGTTGCGGCCCGGCCAACACTGCCATAGAAGGTCCAGGACGAGCAGTAAACCGCCAGCGAAAGGGCGTAGATGTTGGGGTTTGAGATCAGGCTGCGACCGCTCTTGCGGCGCTGGTCCGCGTAGTAGGCGACCGAGAAGAGCAGCACAAAATACAAAAAAGTGATTGTAGTGACTATGCCAGTTGGAATCATAAGCTCTCAATGGGGGTTTTTTCTTTCTTTTCCCCTTTGGTGGTCAGCGAACGAGAAAAGAAAAAGATGACCAGGATCGAGATTGGCCAGCCAATGAAAAAATATGCAACCAGCAGGGGAATCCCCATGACTTGCACGGTTTTGTTGAATATCTCCAGAAAGGGATAGTTCAGCATGATGATGCCGAGGATGAAAAACAGAATCCACGCATCACGCAACCGTTCCTTGTTGATTCGTTTCATGTCAGACTCTCATGGATTGTGACAATTCACTTTACGGTTAAGTATAATGGAGCTTTTCCCCGGTGTCGATACCCTTGTTGGATTTGGCTGAAGTTACTGTTTTGAGCCGATTCAGAGCGGATGAAGAACTAAAAGAAAGTTTGACCACTTAAAGGCGAAATGATAATTTGATGACAGTTATGTTAAGAACATAAATGCTTTGAAGTTGGGCTGCAATCTAAATGTCGAAATCCGTTTATTTATTTTTCACAGGCCTCTTGTTTTTGTCCGGCTGTGCTCTCCCCCTGATTGATGGTGGACATTCTGCTGATACCGTTGTTGCCGACAGGTATCACTCTGTTTTTGATGCACCTGAGTCGAAGAGCCTTTATTTTTATGGCCGGGCTCGGCTGCAACTTGCCCGTGGCGACTTGTCAGCCGCGTTCAGTTCGATGCAACAGGCCGTGGACGCCGCTCCAGAGTCAATTTATCTGCGCAGGTTTTTTATTGAATTGGCACTTCGCAGCGAAGCTTATCCAGCCGCCCTGGAGGCAGCGGAAATTGTCGATCAACTGGACCCCGACAACCTCGAAACCTTATGGCAACTAGGTACGCTTGCTTTTCGAACCGGTCATTATCAAGACGCGGTACGTTACTTTGAGCGCCTGGTGATCTTGTCCCCTGAGATCGAAAAGCCTTATATTCATCTCGCCCTTGCTTATGACAAACAGGAAAACTTTTCAGCGGCTGAAGCCACTTTGCGCCGTCTGCTCGAATTACATCCTGCTACCCTGACCGGACGCATGGTCCTGGCGCGAATCCTTTTGAAAGAAAATTCGCCAGCTGCGGCGGAAAGGATGCTGCGCGAAATTTTAACGGATCAGCCCGATTACGAACCGGCGGTTATTGATCTGGCTATGATGTTGAATGAGCGCGGGGAATTTGCTGCTGCCAAGAGACTGTTAAACACGGCAATCAAAGCTACAGACGACAGCACCACCTTGCGGCGGAAACTGATAGACCTCTACATTGAACGAAATTTACGCACTGAGGCGAAAAGAGAATTGAAATTACTGCTTGTCGCAGACCCGCTTGATCTTGAGGCGCATCGAAAACTTGGTCTGCTGGAAATTGAGGACGGTCATTATCAGGCTGCGGCGGCTTCGTTTGCAACCATTCTTGCAGTTAATCCCGATTTGACTGAAATTCGTTACTATTACGGGTCGGCGCTTGAACGAGACGAACGTTACGGTGAGGCGCTTGACGCATTTGCTTCGATTCCGGAAAACTCGTCTCTTTATCTTGATTCACTCTATCACCGGGGATTCCTTTATCATATGTTGCAGCAGCGCGATGCTGCCATTGCGACTTTCCGGGAGATTATTGCTCACCACGAGGCGAGAGCTGAAGTCTATTCAGCTCTCGCCTCAGTGTATGAAAACGAGGCAGATTATTCTGTCGCAATCGGCATTCTCGGTCAGGGGTTGGAACGTTTCCCCGCAACGGTAGATCTGCTTTATCACCAGGGGGTTGTGCTGGAACAGATGAAGCAGCGTGATCGGGCGCGTGAGGTGATGCAACAAGTGCTCCTCGTTGAGCCAAAACATGCGGATGCACTCAATTACGTTGCCTACTCTTATGCTGAAGAAGGGATCATGCTCGAAGAAGCGTTGCGGATGGCACAAGAGGCCTATGCCTTGAATCAGGGAGCACATATTGCCGACACGATAGGATGGATTTATTTCAAGTTGGGACGCCTCGAAGAAGCGCGAGGTGCATTGGAAAAAGTCATGCTTGAACTTCCTGATGACATGGTTGTCACTGAACATCTTGCCGATATTTGTCGGGCAATGGGGGACGGGGATAGCGCGCGAGCTCTCTACGAGAAAATTATTGCGCGTGTCCCCGCCGAGACAAAACGTATCCGGCAGAAGATGGAGGCACTCCCCTGATGGTTCATGGTTCAAGGATGATGCGTTATTGGTACGGCATGTTCACTCTTCTGGTGGTGTTTGTCGGCGGGCTTCTGGGCGGATGTTCATCACTGTTTTCGACATCTGGAACACCAGCTTTTGAACAAGATCTCCTGCAAGAGGATTTTGCAAAATACTTCACGACCTTCTCATCCGTTACCGGTCTGGCGGATATCAGGATCACGATGGGTGACAAGAGCATCAGCGGCAATCATGCCCTGTTTGCTGAATCTCCCGATAAATTAAGAGCTGAACTTTACAGTTTGTTCGGACGCCCGGTCTATATTCTGGTGAACGACGGGGAGTCGCTCAGCTATTTTCTCCCCGCTGAAAATCGTTATTTCAAAAGTCCCGCCTCGGTTGAAAGTTTTTATCGTTTGACGCACATGCCTCTTGCCGGAAGCGATTTTGTCGCGCTGTTGCTGGGACGTTTGCCGTCGATCGGTCGTGCGGCGTTTCACGCGGAGATTGATGCTGACGGTCATCACGTAGTGACTTTGTCCGGTGACAGTTTGTCACAGGAGTTACGCTTTAATCAGCAGAAAATGCTGACTGCCGGGCGCTTGTGGCGCGGGGACCAGATACTGTTGACGGTCGAATATTCCGCTTTTACGGCGGAAGGCTTTGCATCCGTTATTCATCTCAAATTTCCGGCTGCCCAAAGTAGTGTGCTGATAGAATTTGATTCGCCGACCGTGAATGGCATCATTCCCGCGCAACGTTTTGAATTGGATGTTCCTGAAAGTGCGGTTAAATTCGAACTGAACGATATTTGATGGCGTCGCAAAAAGTCCGCCCTACTGCGTTACGCTGATTTTTCAGGATCTCAACCTACCTGATGTAGGTCTTCGCCCCTGAAAAACCACCAGGCCTTGCAGGACGAAATTTTGCTTAGCCATCCCATGAGTTTTTGCGAGAGCATCATATTTGAGGATCGAGAATTATGCACCGGTTTATGGTTATTTTTATCATGGGTACACTATTTATTGCGGGCTGTGATCGTCAGTCGGTGCCTGTCCAGCGCACGGCTGAAGATAAACCGGCGTTCGGTGACACGTTTATCGAGGCATCTATCGGCGAACCGAGCAACCTTCTGCCGGTGCTGTCCTCCGACTCTGCATCGGCTGACATTAACGGGTTGATTTATAATGGCCTGGTTCGTTATGACAAGGAGCTGAAGATCGAGGGAGACCTGGCGGAATCATGGGAGATTTCAGCAGACCAGAGAACGATCACATTTCATTTGCGAAAGGGGGTATTGTGGCATGACGGGACACCTTTTACGTCCGCTGATGTTCTCTTTACCTACCGCATGTTCATTGATCCGGCCACGCCCACCGCTTATGCCGAGCGCTATCGCCAGGTAACCAGGGCTGAAGCACCTGACCCCGGCACCTTTCGTGTCAGCTATGATCAACCCTATGCTCCGGCGCTGATCAGTTGGGGGGTGGCTATTCATCCGCAACATTTGCTCGCAGGACATGACATTACGACGAGTCGTTTGTCGCGTGCTCCGATCGGTACTGGCCCTTATCGGTTTAAAGAGTGGGTGAGTGGTGAAAAGCTTGTCCTTGAGGCGAATCCTGACTACTTTGAGAAACCACCCTACATAAAACGCATCGTTTATCGTTTGATCCCTGATTTGTCGACACAATTTCTGGAACTGCAATCAGGAGGGCTGGACTTCATGGGGTTGACGCCGATGCAGTATCAAACGCAGACCGATACCCCGGCATTTTCGCGCAACTTTAATAAATTTCGTTATCTTTCATTTGGCTATACGTATCTCGGCTACAATCTGCGTAACCCGCTCTTTCAGGATAAACGGGTGCGTCAGGCGTTGTCGCACGCGATCAACAAGGACGAAATTGTTGACGGCGTCCTGCTTGGTCTCGGTCGCCCGGCAACCGGGCCCTACAAACCGGACTCATGGGTCTATAACGAGCGGGTGAAGCACTATCCTTATGATCCGGTGATGGCCAGGAAGCTGTTGGCGGAAGCTGGCTGGACGGACACCGATAGCGACGGAATCGTTGATCATGATGGAAAACCGTTCACTTTTACGATCATCACCAATCAGGGGAATGATCTGCGTGTCAAAACGGGAGAGATCATTCAGCGGCGCTTTCGTGAAATTGGTGTCGACGTCAAGTTGCGGGTCATTGAGTGGGCCTCGTTTCTGCAGGAATTTATTAATCCGGGAAACTTCGACGCGACGATTCTCGGCTGGTCCGGAACACCTGAACCTGATCAGTACAACATCTGGCATTCAAGCAAGACTGGCCCGCGTGAATTAAATTTTATCGGGTTTAAAGATGATGATGTCGATGACATGCTGGAAAAAGGGCGGCGTACTTTCGATTTGGTCGAACGCAAAAAATATTATGATCGTTTTCAGGAAATTTTGGCTGAAGAGCAACCGTATACTTTTCTTTATATTGCTGAAGCGTTACCCGTTGTTGCCAAGCGTTTTCGAGGGATAAACGCGGCGCCTGCCGGTATCAGACATAACTTTATTCGCTGGTACGTTCCCGCCGCCGAGCAAAAGTACTCTCGATAGGGGGGGCATGATGCTGCGGTATATTTTTCGACGTCTGCTGATGATGATTCCGCTCTTGCTCGGAATCACCCTCATTTCTTTTGTAGTTATCAATCTCGCGCCCGGCGAGCCGACCGACTTGCAGACCCAGATGAACCCCGACGTAAGCGCGGAATTCCAGCAACGGCTGCGGCTCCAGTACGATCTGGACAAGCCGTTGCTGGTCCGCTATGGAAAGTGGCTCGGGCGGCTCGCGGTCCTTGATTTCGGGCGTTCCTTTGCGTCCGATCACCGGCTGGTGCGAGACAAGGTGCTTGAACGTTTGCCGGTAACAATCATGATTAACCTGTTGGCCATTCTGGTGATTCTCGCGGTCGCGATTCCCCTGGGAATCGTTGCGGCTATCCGGCGTAATTCATTTTTCGATAAATCAACAACGATTCTGGTTTTTATCGGCTTCGCGATGCCGTCGTTCTGGTTGGCCCTGCTGCTGATGGATTTGCTTGGCGTTCGCTACGGTTTATTGCCGGTTTCCGGTATTAAATCACTCGGCTACGAATACCTTGGTCCAGTCGGACGTTTTTTTGATGTTGCCCGCCACTTGATCCTTCCGGTACTGATCTCCGCGTTTGGCGGACTGGCGGGGTTTTCCCGTTATATGCGATCCAATATGCTTGAGGTCATCGGGCAGGACTTTATTCTCACCGCTCGCGCCAAAGGGTTGCCGGAGCAGGTTGTTATTGGCAAACATGCCTTGCGTAACGCCCTTCTTCCGCTCATTACTCTTCTTGGCTTGTCGGTTCCCGGCTTGATCGGAGGCAGCGTGATCTTTGAGACAATTTTTGCTATTCCTGGCATGGGCAAACTTTTTTATGACGGGGTGATGATGAGAGACTATCCGTTAATCATGGGGGTTCTGGTGATGGGCGCCGTATTGACTCTGGCCGGGAATTTATTAGCAGATATCGCTTATGCTATCGCTGACCCGCGCATTCGCCACTCGCCTGCTTCGCGCTAGCGAAGAGACCATTGATTTTTATTATGTTTTCCTGTAACTATGTCCTGTTACTTTTAACTTGACAAGAGATTGATCTATGTAATTTTTATGGGGGATGTGATGCGTATAATGTTGTTTAACGCAAAATTGGTTGCGCTTTTGTTGGTTGTTTTTGCCTGTCCGTTCACGGCTTTTTCAGAAAACCGGGGTGGTGCGATTACCGTTAGTCCAACGATAGGGTATTACCATTTTGACAACGATCAGCCCTGGCGTGATACTAAAATCTATACCCTCGGCCTGGGGTATAACTTTACCGAGCACTGGCAGATGGAAGCTTCGGCGGCAGTCGCGGATGATGTCTACAGTCGCGTTGGTGCGGCGCATATTCCCGACATGTTTTTTCTCAAAACCGACGTACTCTACCACCTGAATCCTGCGGATTTGTCTGTTTTTTATCTTGCTGGCGGGGTTGGACGCTGGAGCGTTAACCCCAGCAGCGGATCCTCTTTCTCTGAAGAGTTTGTAAATTACGGCGCGGGGATGAAGATTGACGTTTTTCCTGGGCTGCCAGTCAGAATTGATGTTCGTCACGTTCTTTTCTGGAGCGAGACGATGCAGGATAAGCGCAACGTTACCTACTCAATCGGAATCAATTCTCAATTTGGTGGCGTAAAACCACAACCTGCCGATACTGATGCCGATAACGACGGAATTATCGACAGCCTTGATCGTTGTCCGGCGACACCGCTCGGGACGCCGGTTAACACGGTGGGGTGTCCGCTTGTCAGTGACGCGGAAGCTGTTACCCCTGCGGATGATGGCCACCGCCCCGCCACGTCAGCGGGCAGGGTCGATAATGAACCTGTCAGTGTTGCCGAGGATGTTGCCGTGCCTGCACCTGTCAATGCCGTAGCAACAGCTCCGGTGGTTCCGGTTATGGAAAAGGCCGTTCCACAACATGCTGTAATTCGTTTCCAACCGGGGTCGAGTGGCGTGCAGGAACGAGACCGGGAGATGTTGAAAAGCATTGCCGAATACTTGAATGAAAATCCGCAAAAAAGTTTACGTGTCGAGGGGCATACAGACAGCACTGGGTCAGCGGGTGTCAATCAGCGCCTTTCACAAAAGCGTGCGGAAAAGGTTCGTCAGCAGCTGATTGATGCGTTTAATATCGCGCCGGAGAGAATCCGGGCGATCGGTTTTGGTGAGGGAAAACCGCTGGAGGACAACTCAACACAGTTTGGTCGGCAGATCAATCGACGCGTCGAAATCATTCTTGAATAATGTAGACGGCACTGGTCGTCAGGAGCATTAACACACTATGTCACGAAAAAGTCTGAAACTTGGAGAAATTCTCATCAATGCAGGCGTTATTGACGAATTTCAATTGAATTCGGCGCTGTCCCATCAACGCAACTGGGGGGGGAGACTTGGTAACTCCCTGATTAAACTTGGCTATGTTACCGAGGAAATACTGCTGAAATCACTGTCTGATCAACTGAAGTTGCCACGAGTCAATCTGGCCGGTAAAGATATCCCTGATAGCGTGATTAAATGTATTCCGGTGGCCAAAGCCAAGGAACACAATATTATCCCGGTCGCCAAGAAGGAAACCAACGGCGTGCAGTTTCTGTTGGTGGCGATGAATGATCCGACAAATCTTAATATTATTGATGAAATTCAGTTTATGACAGGCTGTCGGGTCAGAGCTGCCTTATCCACCGAGGTTTCTATTCAGAAGGCGATCAGTAAGTTTTATGACAAGGAAGAGATCGACAGCGCCGTTGATCAATATAACTCGATTCAAATGATTACCCCGGAAGAGGATGAGGTCGCCGGACGCACTCTCGATAATTTACAGAAACCGGTTGTAAAACGCGCGGAGACCATGGAACAGAGGATGGATCTGCTGTGCAAGATATTGCTTGATAAGGGGATTATCACCTTAGGTGAGTATGAACGTTTGAAGTGATTCTCTTCGATATGACGGTTATTTGGGTACAGCAAAATTTTATTGCGCGGATGTTGCGTAATCGCATGGCAGTTTGCGGTGCTATCATCGTGTTGTTCATGTTTTTTTTGGCTTTTGTTGCTCCGTTTTTTTGCCAGGATCCTGGTGCCATCGATGTCTCCCGACGTCTCTCCCCCCCCAGTTCCGCACATTTGCTCGGCACCGATGATCTTGGCCGTGATGTTTTGACCAGGATCGTCCATGGCGCACGGATTTCGTTGCTGGTCGGTTTTGTTGCGATAGGCATTGCTTCCGTAATCGGTGTAACGTATGGCGCGCTTGCCGGTTACTACGGGGGGAAAACAGATGCGGTGATGATGCGTCTGGTCGATATCATGCTCTGCTTTCCAACCTTTTTTCTGATCCTCGCGGTAATCGCGTTACTTGAACCCTCTATCTGGAATATTATGATTATTATCGGTCTGACCGGATGGATGGGGATCGCGCGGATGGTTCGCGCTGAATTTCTCTCTCTGCGTGAACGAGACTTTGTCCTCGCCGCCAGGGTCGTGGGGGGGAGTGATCTGCGCATTATTTTCCGTCATATTCTGCCCAGTGCCTTGTCGCCGGTGCTGGTTGCCGCGACACTTGGAATTGCTGGAGCCATATTAACTGAAAGTGCGCTGTCTTTTCTCGGGATCGGCGTGCAGCCGCCGACGCCTTCCTGGGGGAATATGTTGATTGCCGGAAAACAGACGCTGGGGACGGCCTGGTGGTTATCCTTCTTTCCTGGTTGCGCTATTCTGGTCACCGTCCTTGGTTATAATCTGCTCGGGGAAGGGGTGCGCGACGCACTTGATCCCCGCCTCGGCGACTGATGATCGTTATGGACAGCCTTTCTCCGCAACAGGTTATTGAAAAACGTGTTGTGGCGCACGCTGCTGGCGATTTTGTCGCGATTTACAACAGCGCCCACAGCGCTTCGAACTTTCGTGCTTATTTTCCCGGCGTTGATGATTATCTTGATCATGCTCGTCAGCACCAGCTTGAGCTCCTCCATGTTGAAGACTTTGCTGTTGAATTTTTGTCCGTAGACGGTTCGTCTGCCTCTGTTGGTGCAACATCCAGATGTGTTGTCACCGGCGTGACTGAATATTTTTTTGAGTTGCATGAGTTACAGCGGGAAGATGGTTGCTGGCGTTTGCTGTCGAGTTGTCGTCTGGTCGTCACTGAAGAAATTTATCGACAGAACTTGGTTACCGCCGATTGTTTTAAAGGACATCCCTGGTTTTGAGCAGAAAGATATAACCGTGCCGGAACTTCCTGAAGTTGAAACAAGTCGTCGCGGCATCGCCCGCGTTGTCGAAGGGCAGACAATCACATCGGTGGTCTGTCGTGTCGCGCGCTTGCGTCTGCCACTGCCGGCCGATTTGTCATCGCGGTTGTCTGGACGAAAAATACTTAAACTTGACAGACGTGCCAAATACCTGCTCTTTCGCCTTGATGTTGGCACCTTGCTGATTCATCTTGGCATGTCAGGTCATCTCAGGATTGTGTCGCCGGGAACACCTTGCGACCGCCACGATCATGTCGACATTCACCTTGGCAATGACACCGTTATCAGATTTCACGATCCGCGCAAATTCGGACTGGTGGCGTTGATCGGTGATTCTGCTGAAGAACATCCGCTGTTATGCCATCTCGGGCCGGAACCCTTAACCCGTGAATTTGACGGTCAATACCTGTTTCAAAGATCACGTGGCCGTAAAATCGCGGTTAAACCTTTTATCATGGATCAGCAGATCGTTGTCGGGGTCGGGAACATTTACGCCAGTGAAGCGTTGTTCCGGGCCGGGATCCATCCGCTACGTGCGGCAGGGAGAATAGCCGCCACCCGCTATCAGCTGTTGGCCGCATCGATCAAGGATGTTCTCAACGAAGCGATCGATGCTGGCGGCACAACCTTGCGCGATTTTTTCGACAGTTCGGCCAGGCCGGGCTATTTCAGGAATAATTTACTTGTTTACGGCTGTGGCGGGCAACCGTGCAGAACTTGTGGTTGCGCCTTGAAATCGATCAGAATCGCGCAACGATCAACGGTTTATTGTCCCCATTGTCAACACTGATAATGATCTCCGGGTACCCGTATGGATCACTATAACTTCATTCTTCCTTACTCAGTGCGTGTTGCAGACGTTAATTACGGTGGTCATGTCGCGAATTCTGCCGTCCTTAATTTTTTTCACGATGCGCGAATTGCCTATCTGGCACACCTTGGCCCTTATTCAGAACTTGATATCGGGCAGAACTGCGGCATCATTCTCCTGGAAGCGCAGGTTTTTTATCGACAGGAAATGTTTCTCGGTGACCTCCTGGAGATCGGTGTCAAGGTCAGTGCGTTGCGTCATTCTGCCTTTGTCATGGAATATCGGATTGAAAGGGAGCAGATTGTTGTTGCCGAGGGTGTTACGCAACTGGTCGCATTCGATTATAATGAACGTCGGCCACGACGTTTACCGCCAGCGTTCAGGGCGGCGATCATGCACTACGAGAAGCTTTAAACCAACGCGAGGAGGTTGTTATGGCGGAGATTCGTCGATGTATCAGCTGTAATTACGAGCGCGGTTTTCACATTTCTTTCATGGCCACAGAAAAAGGGAACAAAGTTGGCCTGATCTGCCCAAGCTGCGGGCAGTCATTCGATATTGGCTGGGTTTTGCAGGAGACTTTCGAAAAACCGCTTCCCGGTCGCAAATACGTCTGATCGCGCAAGATACCGAGGGAGCATCGAGGGCACTTACTTTCAAAGGTGAGAGACTGTTTTGTAATCACTGACCGTACAAGCTGCCTAAATTATAGGCGTTTGGTTTTTAAACGATTTCTTATGCACGTTTTTGTTTTTATAACTAATCTTTAATATCATCAAGTTACAGGTATTTTTTGCAGTGTGGTGGGGTTGGCAAAATATTTGCTGACAGATAATGTCCAGTCTCATCAAGATTGAGGTTTCAAGACGGGTGTGACCAACGTAAATGTCATCGGGAA
Source organism: Desulfuromonadaceae bacterium (assembly GCA_019429445.1). Taxonomy (NCBI): domain Bacteria; kingdom Pseudomonadati; phylum Thermodesulfobacteriota; class Desulfuromonadia; order Desulfuromonadales; family Desulfuromonadaceae; species Desulfuromonadaceae bacterium. The sequence goes on along the minus strand of JAHYIW010000005.1, from coordinate 39,099 downwards.
CAGCTTGCGGAGGTAGAAAAATGCGGAAGATCGAAGCAATCATCAAACCGTTTAAACTTGATGAAGTCAAGGAGGCGTTGAGTGAAATCGGTGTTCAGGGGATTACCGTCAGCGAGGTCAAGGGGTTTGGACGCCAAAAGGGACATACCGAACTTTATCGCGGTGCGGAATATGTCGTTGATTTTATTCCAAAAATAAAAATGGAAATTATTGTTGGTGACGACATGGTTAATCAGGTTATTGAGGTTATCGCCGAGGCCGCCAAGACCGGGCGCATCGGTGATGGTAAAATTTTTGTGACTCCGGTCGATCAGATCGTGCGTATTCGGACCGGTGAAACCGGTGAAGACGCGGTGTAGTCCTGTCGTAATGATCCGTCACAAGCCCTACTGATAATGAGGAGAAAAATAAACATGACCCCCAAAGAAGTATTGAAGTTTGCTGAAGAACATGGTTGCAAAATGGTTGATTATAAATTTCTTGATTTTGTCGGTATCTGGCAACATTTCAGTACCCCGATGGCCGAGTTTGGTGAGGAGATATTTGAAGAGGGGGTCGGCTTTGATGGCTCGTCGATCCGCGGCTGGCAACCGATTCACAACAGTGACATGCTGATTATGCCCGACCCGACAACGGCAAAAATTGATCCTTTTGTCAAGGTTCCGACCCTCAGCCTGATCTGCAACATCATCGACCCGGTCACCAAGGAAGGGTATACCCGCGATCCGCGTTTTATCGCGCAAAAGGCCGAAGCCTACCTGAAATCGACCGGTATTGCTGACACCGCTTATTTTGGTCCCGAGCCGGAATTTTTTATTTTCGACAGCGTTCAGTATGACAGTGCCTCGAACCATTCCTTCTACGCGGTTGATTCCAAAGAAGGGATCTGGAACACCGGTGCTGACGAGGCGGGGGGCAATCTCGGCTATAAACCACGCCACAAGGAAGGGTACTTCCCCTGCGCCCCGACCGATTCGATGATCGATCTGCGCAACGAAATGGTGGAAGTGCTGCAAGGTGTCGGCATGAACATCGAAGCGGTTCATCATGAAGTTGCGACCGGTGGCCAATCTGAAATCGACATGCGTTTTGATTCACTGCTCAATATGGGCGATACCCTGCAATGGTTCAAATATATCGTTAAAAACGTCGCCTTCCGTAATGGCAAAACGGTTACTTTTATGCCGAAACCGATCTTTAAAGATAATGGCTCAGGCATGCACTGCCATCAGTCGCTGTGGAAAGACGAGGTCAACCTCTTCGCCGGTGACGGCTATGGGGGGCTGTCGAAAATGGCGATGTACTACATCGGCGGGATCATGAAGCACGCCAAGGCCCTGTGCGCCTTTACCAATCCGACCACCAATTCTTACAAGCGCCTGGTTCCAGGGTTTGAAGCCCCGATTAATCTGGCTTATTCGAATCGTAATCGCTCCGCTTCCTTGCGCATCCCGATAACCAATAATGATAAAGCCAAGCGCGTTGAATATCGGACTCCTGACCCGGCGTGCAACGGTTATCTTGCTTTTGCCGCGCAGTTGATGGCTGGTCTTGACGGCATTGAGAACAAAATTGATCCGGGGCAGCCGCTTGACAAGGATATCTACGGTCTTGCTCCCGAAGAGTTGAAAGATGTCCCGACGGTGGCCAGCTCGCTGGAAGATGCGCTCCTCAACCTCAAGGCAGATCATGAGTTTCTGCTTAAAGGTGATGTTTTTACAGATGATTTGATTGACAAATGGATTGAGTACAAAATGGAAGCCGAAGTCAACCCGGTGCGGATGCGTCCGTGTCCGGAAGAATTCGCGCTTTATTTTGACTGCTGATTTTAGAGCTGTGTGTTGAAAAAAAAGCCCCCGACCAAGTCGGGGGCTTTTTTGCGACGAATGAACGCGTCAGGAGATGAAGATCAAAACGCCTCATTGATCATCACCATCGGTGCCACACCATGTCTGGACAGGCCGATATCGACGCGCAAGTTGACACGATTTTCAGGATCAACGGCAAAGCGGATCCCGCACCCCCCGGTTAACAGCGGGGTGTCGTCAAAAAGTTCTTCAGGCTGTTCAGCAACGTTGCCGAGGGCGGCAAAGGTGGTCCAGCTGAAGCGCCCGGTAAGGTGGGCGCGATACTCCGTTTGTGCGGCATAAAGCCAGCGGTCACGATAACGTCCGCCGTACAGGCCGCGGAGCAGACGTGACCCGCCGAGCTGGCGTAACGCGTAAAGGGGCGGGGCGCCGCCAGTTCCTGAGGTGATGATGCGCAGGGCAACCAGGCTGTCGGTACTTAAAAGCCGGTAGGTGCGCAGGTCGAGGTTGTACTCGTTGTAGTTGTAATCTGACCCGACAGCGTTGCGATGGACAACAGCGTTCAATTTGCAGAACGATCCAGTGGTCGGCCAAAAGGTTGAATCGCGGCTGTCCATTTCGGTGAGCAGACCGAAACCAACGTCTTCGCCGCCAGCGGAGCCTTCCAGCGTGCCCCTGGCGAGTAACCCTCCGGGCTCGACATCACTGAACTTTTCATGATTGTAGGAGAGCGACATGCCGACCCGGTACGGGCCATCGATGCGTGCGGTTCCGGCAACGGTAAAGCCGCGTGTTTTACTGGTGAAGTCTTCATCGCGGTCACTGTCGCCAGCCTCCTTGCCGACTCCCCAAAAGGTGCTTGGCGAATAGGCGGTAAAAACGGCTCCGGTGAAGTGATAATCCCCTTCGTTCAAAAAAAAGCTTGGCTTGAGGGACAGGCTGTAGAGTCCCTTGCTGGAGTAGTAGGCATATGCTTGAAGATTATCGGGACGGTCCTTGCTGCCGTTGCTGAGAACCTGGTTGTACATCACCCCGATCGCCGCGCCGGTTTCGTTGGTGCTGAAGGCGATGGGGATAACCGGAAAGGTTTGCGGCGCGGAGTCTTCGGTTTTGGCTGCGGCGCTGTCAGTGACTTGTGCACAGATGCCTGCTGAAAATGTAGTCAATAAAAAAAGTGCTGCAATAATCAATGTGTACATTGCATATCAGCCTTATATCAGGTGCAGATCGAGTGGCTAAACGAAGGAAATAAAGCGGGCAATCGGTTCATGATGTCGACAAGTTTTAATCGGCGTCGTTCTTCATGCGCTCCGGAATACACACGTCGCGACCGGGACAATCTTCGCGTTTGCACGGCTCCATGTGAATCGTCACGTCTGCACCCAGAATGTCGTTCTCGATCTTTTGCTCCAACTGGTCGGCAATGTCGTGAGCTTGTTCGACGGTCAGATGACGACAGACGGTCAGATGAAAATCCATAATTTTCTGCGACCCCGCCTGTCGGGTGCGTAGATTGTGATAGTTGATGATATCGGCGCGGTGTTCATTGAGTAGTTGCTCAATGTGCTCCCGGTGCTCTTTGGGTAATTCCGCATCGAGGACATCGTTGAGACTCCTCCGCACCAGTTGCAGTGCTTCAAACAGAATATACAGAGCAACGCCAAGCGACAAGATTGGATCGAGTTGCGGGATATTAAAAATATTGACAACAACCAGACCGACGAGGAGGGCGAGGTTGGTGTAGACATCCATGGCAAAATGCAGCGAATCGGTTTCAAGCGCGGGTGAGTCGGTTGCACGTGCCACTTTACGCAAGTGCCGGGCGATCAGCCATGAACAGACGGCACTGAAGGCGAGGACGGCAATGCCGGTGTCAATGCGTCGCAACTCAATCTCACCGAAGAGGCGTCGGATCGATTCGAAAATGATCCATAATCCCGAAGCCGCGATGATCAATGCCTGAATAAAAGCGGCAAGTGTTTCGTATTTACCGTGGCCGAAGGGGTGGCACTCGTCGGCGGGTTGTTCGGCGCGCTGGATGGCAAAGAAATTAATGCTCGACATGAGGATGTCGAGCAAGGAGTCAACGGCGGACGCCAGAACGGCCAGTGATCCGGTGGCGAGACCGATCAGAAGTTTGATTGCCGCCAGCGATATTGCCGCCGCGACAGACAGATAGGCAGCAGATTTTTTAGGGCTTGTAGACATGATCTTCGTTCTGATCTGTCGGTTGACAGGCATCGTTCCAGGCAAAAAAACCGTCGCCGACAAGGTCAAGAAATGATTCTATCCGTTGTTGATAGAAATCGAGTTCGCGGCATTGAGCGCTGATTTCGTCACGCGTTGCACGGTCAATTTTACCGATTTGCTCGCAATAATAGTAGAATCCCATGACCCCGGTCAGCAGCTCCGTCAGCTCGGGCAAGTTCGGTTCAAGGTTGTTGACTATATACCAGTTGCCAGCGAATTGGCGAACAGTTCGCGGATCGATCTGGAAAATATTTTTCCGACAATGAGGAATAACGAATTCGCAGAGGAAATATGCGGCGCCGCGGGCCAGTTTGCTGGCCTCTTCCGGGTCAGCTGCATCGTTGTCAATCAGCTCATGGCAAAACCTTTTAAGCAGTTCGGTACAGAGCTGATCGGCGCGAATTTCATCCTCAAGTGTTTCGATATTGTAGGCGTTGGTGTCCAGAAGCTGACTGGTTGTTTCGTTGCGGGGCATAAGTCTCCGATAGATGAAGTTGTGCAGAAATAACCGCCTGTTTATTAACATTAGCATGCCTCTTGGTCAAGGTAAACTGTTGCTGGAGCGCGTCGGTTGAGAGTTTACTTCATGCCCTGATTTTGTTAATATCACCGTGTTTTTAAATGATTTTTGGAATTTATCTTTTGTCGATTGGTGGTTATGTCCAAACTCACTCCAATGATGCGTCAATACCTGGAGATCAAAGACCAGTATCCCGATGCGATTCTTTTTTTTCGACTTGGTGACTTTTATGAAATGTTTCTTGATGATGCAATCACTGCCGCGCGGGTTCTTGATATTACCCTGACGTCACGCAACAAGGGGGCGGCTGACGAGGTTCCCCTCTGTGGTATCCCCTATCACAGCTGTCGTCCGTACATCGCGAAGCTGGTCGAGAATGGGTATAAAGTCGCAATCTGTGAGCAGATCGAAGATCCGAAGGACGTCAAGGGGATTGTCAAACGCGCGGTGGTCAGGGTTGTTACGCCGGGACTGATCGTTGATGAAAATTCACTTCAGCCAAAGCGTAATAATTATCTTGTCGTCATCAATGATCATCGGCATCAATGGGGGATTGCCTCGGTCGATATTACGACTGGTGAATTTCGGATTGCGGAAATTTCATCATTGGAAGCGCTTGGCAATGAAATCGCCGGGCTCGATCCGCGGGAAATTGTTCTCAACGGGGCCGATGATAACGCTGCGCTGCCTGAGCAGCTGGTGGAGCTGTGTCGCGACCGGACCGTCACCCGCCTGCCATCGTGGGTGTTTGCCCGTGACCGTGCCGAGAGCCTGCTGCGTGAGTTTTATCGTTGTGACACCCTGGATGCTTTCGGCTGCGGCGAGCTGCCTGCCGCGACAGGTGCGGCGGGCGCGGCGCTGCACTATCTGCTGGAAACCCAGCGCGGGATGCTTAATCATTTGCGATCGCCGAGCACCTATGCTCCCGGTGATTTCATGATGCTTGACGATGCTACCCGGCGCAACCTGGAACTGACGGTCACGCTGCACGATGGGCGTAAAGCAGGTTCCCTGCTCGGAGTTCTGGACCGCACAGTAACGGCGATGGGGGGAAGAAAATTACGTCACTGGCTTCAACAACCGCTGATTTCATTGCCTGCGATTGTCGCTCGCCATGAGGCGGTCGCCGAACTGGTCGATGAAAGTATGTCGCGCGACGATTTACGCACCGCCCTGGATGGTGTTTACGATCTGGAACGACTGAATTCGCGGATTGCCATGGCGACCGGAAATGCACGTGATCTGGTGGCACTGCGCGTGTCGCTCGAACGGCTGCCGGATGTAATTCGCCCTCTTGGCCACTGCCATGCACCCCTGCTGCACACTTTACGCGAGGCGATTGATCCACTGCAAGACCTTGCTGCACTGATTGAGCGGTCGATCGTTGCTGAGCCTCCGGTCAGTCTCAGAGATGGTGGGCTGATACAGTCCGGTTACAATCTTGAGCTCGATGAATTGCGCACCATCAGTCGGGAAGGAAAAGGCTGGATCGCACGTCTGGAAAGGGACGAACGCGAGCGCACCGGAATCAGTAATCTGAAGGTCAAATTCAACAAAGTTTTTGGCTACTTTATCGAAGTCACCAGAAGTCATCTGGAACAGGTTCCCGATGACTTCATGCGCAAGCAGACGCTGGCTAATGCGGAACGGTTCATCACCCCGGCACTCAAGGAATATGAAGAGAAGGTGCTGGGGGCCGAAGAGCGTATTGTCGAACTGGAATATCAGCTTTTTCAGGCGCTGCGGACGGAGCTTGCCGGTCATGGGCAACGCCTGCAAACGACCGCTGATGCCCTGGCAAGCATCGACGTTATTGCCGGGCTGGCTGATCTGGCCCATCAGCGCGACTATGTCCGTCCGCAGATGACGACCGATACGACCTTGATGATTACCGAAGGGCGTCATCCGGTCATCGAAGCAATGACCCTCAATGAACCGTTTGTGCCGAATGATGTGTTCATCGATGCCGAAAAGGAACAGCTGCTGATCGTGACCGGGCCGAATATGGCAGGGAAGTCGACATTCATGCGACAAGTTGCGCTGATCGCACTCATGGCGCAAATGGGGAGCCTGGTTCCGGCACATTCGGCCCGGATCGGCATCATCGATCGTATCTTTACGCGGGTCGGAGCAAGTGACAACCTGTCGCGAGGTCAATCAACGTTCATGGTTGAAATGACAGAAACCGCACATATTCTCAATCATGCAACCTGGCGCAGCCTGATTATCCTGGACGAAATCGGTCGCGGCACCTCAACTTTCGACGGGCTGAGTATTGCGTGGGCGGTTGCCGAGTATCTTCACGATCATGCCCCGTGCGCGGCCAGGACTCTTTTTGCGACGCACTATCATGAATTGACGGAACTTGCGACAACGCGTGAGCGCGTCAGAAATTACAACGTTGCGGTCAAGGAGTGGAATGACCGGATTATCTTCTTGCGCAAGATTGTACGTGGCGGGGCGAGTCACTCCTATGGGATCCAGGTTGCGCGCCTGGCTGGATTGCCTCATGAGGTCATCGACCGCGCAAAAGAAATTTTAAAGAATCTCGAATCGGGTGAATATCTCGGCGAGGGGCAGCCGCGCCTGGCGCGCAGTACACACGATACCCCCATGCACAATCCACAACTGGCTCTTTTTGATCAGCTCGCTGACCCTTTGCGTGAGCGTCTGCGGACTGTCGACCCCGCCAGCACTACCCCCCTTGAAGCACTTAATCTGCTGGCTGAAATGCAGGAGTTGATCTGATATGCGCTGCTTACTGCTGATTCTGCTGCTCATTTTTTTCAGCTCCCCGGTTGGCGCAGCTGTCCCGGCAGAAACAGCTTACGGGAAAGCGCGTGACGCCTATTATCGTTTGATCGAGTCTTCACAAAAAAAACTTTATCGCGATAACTGGGGGAAGGTGATTGACCTTTTTACCGTCGTGCACAAAAACTACCCGGATAGCGCGCGCGGTGCCGATGCGGCTTTCATGGTCGGTTCATCACGTGAACAGCTTTACGCGATATCACGCTTGCGTGGTGATGCGGAGCGGGCGGTGGAATCTTATGATGAGATGGCGACAGCCTATCCGCAGAGCAATCTTGCCGATGATGCGCTGATGGCGGCGGGAAAACTTCTTGAGCAGCCGTTGCTGATACCGTCTGAGGCATTTCTTCGTTATCAGCGCATCGTTGACGAGCTCCCCCGCAGCGACATGGCAGCTGAGGCACGTCGGGCCGTTACCCGGCTGAAGCATTTTGCCCCGCAGCTGATGGATGCCCGTGAAAAGAGTAACAAGTCCGCCGGGAAAGCAACTCTGGAAGCGATTCGTTTCTGGTCCAATCCAGGGTATACACGCGTTGTTCTTGATTTAAGTACCGCGGTCAAGTATCGAACCAATTTTCTCAAAGACAATCTGACCCAAGGGGCTCCGCCACGATTGTATATCGATTTTGAAGATTCAACATTGGGAGCCGACATTGTCGATGCCACCACGGTTGACGATGGTTTGTTGCGCCGTATCCGGACCGGAAAGCCTAAAGACGGTTGCGTGCGGGTGGTTATCGATCTGGACAGTTTTCAGGATTACAAGGTGTTTGCCCTTGAGGAACCGTATCGAATCGTTGTTGACGTGCAGGGGAATGATAGCGCGCGAACCAGGATTAAAGAAGCTTCGAAAGCAGTTCCCGAACAAGCCGGAAAAACATCCCCGGATGACTCGATTGCCGTGCTGCTGAATGAGCACGGCAGATCCGCAGTCCCACGCGCGGAGATAACGAAAAAACCGCCAGCACTCGCGGGGGCTGAACCGGTGCTGAAGCGGGTTGTTATCGATGCCGGTCACGGTGGTAAAGATCCTGGTGCGGTCGGGCCCAACGGGGTTTTTGAAAAAAATGTCGTCCTTGACTTCGCGAAAAAACTGGGGAAGCGCCTGGAAGATGAGCTTGGCTGCGAGGTTATTTTAACGCGTGACCGGGATGTCTATCTACGTCTTGAGGAACGTACCGCAATCGCGAATCAGGTGAATGCCGATCTCTTCATTTCGATTCATGCCAATGCCAACCAAAATCGCAAAGTGCATGGAGTTGAAACATATTATCTGAACTTTTCCAAGAATGACAAAGCCGCCGCCGTTGCCGCACGGGAGAACGGGACATCCCTGAAACAGGTGGGAGACCTGGAACTGATCCTCTTCGACCTGATGGCCAATGCAAAGTTGAATGAATCGAGTCGCCTGGCAAACGATATTCAATCTTCACTGGTCAGTAAACTGACCCGTCATTACTCCCCGTTACGTGATCTTGGCGTGCGTCAGGGACCTTTCTATGTCCTGCTCGGAGCGACAATGCCATCAGTTCTGGTCGAGGTGGCATTTATCAGCAATCCTCTTGGTGAAAAACGTCTCACTAATCATGACTATCAGAACCATGCGATCAGCGGAATTGTCAGTGGCATCCGTAAATATACCGGTTCATACAAAGTGATTGCTGCAAAATGATGAGTCATGACAATCTTTCTTTTTTCCCCGCATCATTACTGAATGATCGTCACACTCGCGATGACGAGCGGCGGAAGCTGCTCCGCAAGGCGGCGGAGGAATATCTTGATTATCATGCCCGGCGCATCCGTGAACTGCATCGCAACGGTGCGAGCGGAACGCTGGTTGTCAGTGAATTAACGCAGACTTACGATGAATTGTTGCGTTCCCTGTTTCGTGGAGTTGCCAATGACCTGGGCGGTTCCGGGGCGGATTGTCTGCTGCTGGCTATCGGTGGCTACGGTCGCGCCGAGTTGAATCCACGCTCAGATCTTGACCTGTTGTTTTTTTATTCAGGGAAAGATCAGGTGGTTGCCAGGCAGATTGCGGAACGACTGCTCTATCTGCTCTGGGACTTGAAGCTGGATGTCGGCTATAGCGTGCGTACTGTCGACGATTGTCTGGAAATGGCCGGATCTGATTTGACCGCGCGGACCGCCTTGCTCGATTCGCGTTATCTGGCGGGGAATGAGAACTTGATGTTAACCTATGAGCGGCTTGTTCTGAAGCCGGTTTTCGGTGCAAACAGTCGTCGTTTCATCGCGGAAAAACTTGCTGAATATGAGGCCCGTCGGCAAAAATATGGGTCTTCAGTCTATCTGCTTGAACCGAATATCAAGGAGAGCGAGGGGGGGTTGCGCGATTTGCATTCCGCACTCTGGATTGCGCGAAGCAAGTTCAAGGCAAAATCTTTGCGTGGTCTGGTGACGAGCGGTGTTATCAGTGAGAAAGCTGCTGACGAGTTTCAGGAGTCGCTCGACCGCCTCTGGCGCATTCGCAATGAGCTGCATTACCTTTCCTCTCGTAAAAACGATCAGCTTCATTTTGATGAGCAGGAGAAGATTGCCAGCTTTCTGGGGTATCGGGACAATCATAAAGCCCCCGCCGTTGAGCAGTTTATGCAGGATTACTATTCATGGGCGACGCAAACGGAACACCTGGCTTCGGTGTTGATCGCGACGGCAACCAACCAGTATGACCAGCCGAATAAAATCGTCGGTTTTTTGCGACGCCGCACTGTTGAAGAGGGCTTTTATATACTGCGCGGTGAGCTGTGGGCAACCCGACAGGATCTCTTCGAGTACGAACCGGCCCGGATGATGCGCGCTTTCCGTCTCAGCCAGCAACACAACGTCCAGTTCAGCGTGCCGCTGAAGTCGATGATTCGTGACAACCTCAAGCGGATCAACGACAAGGCACGTCGTTCACGGATGATGGCCGAAGGATTCATGCAGATCCTGCGCGATCCCCATAATATCTTTTCAACGTTGATGACGATGCACCATCTGCGTTTCCTGAATCATTTTATTCCTGAGTTTGGTCGCATTTATTGCAAGGTTCAGCACGATGCTTATCATATCTACACGGTCGATGTGCACTCAATCTTCGCGATTGAAGAAATTGCCAGGCTATTGCGCGGTGAGTGTCGTGAAGAACGCCCGGGATTGACTCAGGTGGCGGCTGATGTCGAACTGAAGGGGCTGTTATTGCTGGCGACATTACTCCACGATATCGGCAAGGGGGAGGGGCGCGATCACTGTAATCAGGGCGCCGATCTCATCCCGAAGATTGCCCGGCGCTTCGGATTCAGCAAGGAAAACACCCAGCGGATCGAATTTCTGGTGAGAAATCATCTGTTGATGACGCATATTTCGCAACGGCGGGATCTTAGCGACGATCAACAGATCATCGATTTTGCCCGGCAGATGGGGATGAGTGAAAATTTACGGATGCTCTACCTGCTGACTTATGCCGATGTTCGCGCTGTCGGGCCGGATGTCTGGTCGGAGTGGAAGGGTTTTCTGCTCGAAGAGCTTTATGAAAAAGCTTATCGTGTGCTGGAACAAGGTAATTTCCGCCTCGAAGGGCGCTCGGAGAAGGTGCGCAATCGCAAGCGCAACGTTCTCACCTGGCTCCATGGCGAGATTGAAGAGCGCCGGGTCCGTGATCTTCTCAAGCACGTCAGTACCCGTTATATCCTGAGTTATCGTTCGCTGGACATTGCCGAACATTTTCGTTTTATGCTCAGTCGGGGGGATCGGTCAGTTGCGATCAAGATCGACCACGATGTGCAGAATCAATTCTCCAGCGTGATGGTGACGACGCTCGACCAGCCGGGTTTATTTTCCCTGATAACCGGTGTGCTTGCGGCAAACGGGATTAACATTGTTGGTGCGCGCGTTCATACGTTGAAAAACGGAATTGCCCTCGACATCCTTCAGGTTCAGGGGCCAAATGATAACGTTTTGGTTGATAAACGGAAATGGCGCAAAGTAGAGGACCAGCTCTGTGCCGTGATTGAAGGACGCGAACGTGTTGATAGATTGGTAGAACGCAGACGCGCCGGGCTTTTCAGCGGTGAGCGACCGAAGCCACGTCGTCCGACGCGGGTTGTCATTGATAATGCCACCTCCGTCGATCACACGATTGTTGAGGTTTACACGGAGGATAAGGTCGGCTTGCTGTACGAAATTACCAAAACGTTTCTGGATCTTGGCATATACATTGCGGTATCAAAAATTTCAACCAAGGTCGATCAGGTTGCCGACACGTTTTACGTCACTGACATCTTCAATCACAAGATTCACTCTGACGAGCGTCTTGATGAATTGCGTCAAGCCCTTAGCGGTCGGCTTGATGCCGATCTTGAGCTGAGATAGTTTTATGGATCAGTATCTTGATATTTTTCTTAATTATGTGACGGTTGAGAAGGGCCTGTCAAAAAATACCCTGGAAGCCTACGGGCGCGACCTGACCCGCTATCTCGATTTCCTCGGCAGTATCCCGCTAACGACCGTCAATGAGGTGACCCCCGCGATTGTTTTACGCTTTCTCGGTTATCTCAAAGACGAAGGGTTGGCGCCGCGCTCGCGGGCACGAGTTCTGGTTTCATTGCGGATGTTTCACAAATTTCTGGTCGCTGAAAAACATTCCTCAACCAACCCGACACTTCAGGTCAGTGCGCCGAAAAGTATGCGCTCGTTACCGTATGCCCTCGCTCCAACCGAAGTTGAACGGCTGCTTGCCGCGCCTCAAGGGAATGAACCGATGGCGTTGCGCGATCGGGCGATGCTCGAAGTCCTCTACGCGACAGGGTTGCGGGTATCGGAGCTGATTGGTCTGAAGTGTGGTGATCTGCAACTGGAGGTTGGCTATCTGACGGCATTTGGAAAAAGAAGCAAACAGCGTCTGGTGCCGATGGGAGAGCTGGCGATAACGGAAGTGCGTGATTATTTGAGGTTGGTTCGACCAAAGCTGGAAAAAGGTACCGGCAGTCTTTATTTGTTTCTCAATCGCTCAGGACATGGCTTGACACGCCAGGGCTTCTGGAAGATTATAAAGCGCCGCGCACGCGAAGCGGGGATTGCCAAGAACATTACCCCGCACACATTGCGCCATTCATTTGCTACCCACCTGCTTGAGAATGGAGCTGATCTGCGTGCGGTGCAGACACTGCTTGGCCATGCGGACATTTCAACAACACAGATTTATACGCACGTGACCCGTGAGCGGTTGCGGCGCATTCATGAACAATATCACCCACGTGGATAATATCGCGTGGTAAACAATGAGGTGAAAATGAAGTACATCGTGTTACTTGGTGACGGCATGTCCGATGAACCTGTTGCTGAACTTGACGGGCAAACCCCGCTGCAGGCTGCCAAAACCCCGGTTATGGATGAACTGGCGGCAGCCGGTCTGACCGGCGTGGCGGCAACCGTCCCCGAGACATTTCATCCTGGCAGTGACGTCGCCAACCTGTCTGTGTTCGGTTACGATCCGGCGACCTGCTACAGTGGGCGGGCACCGCTTGAGGCTGCCAGCATGGGGGTCAAACTGGCACCTGACGATGTTGCCTTTCGCCTTAATCTGGTCAACCTGCAAGCGAATTTCGGCAAGCTCTATATGGCCGATTTTTCAGCCGGGCACATCTCTACGGCAGAGGCCGCTGAAATCATCGCCATGTTGCAGGGAGAGCTGGGTGGTGACGAGTTCATGTTTTATCCGGGAGTGTCGTATCGTCATCTGCTGGTCTGGCGCGGGGGGAAGGATCAGTTGCACTTCACCCCACCGCACGATATCAGCAATCAACCGGTTGATAACTATCTTCCCAGCGGTGACGGGGCGGACACCCTGCTGCAACTGATGACCTCGTCGCAACTCCTTCTCCACAATCACCCGGTCAATTTGCGGCGTGCGCAGACCGATCAGTTTACTGCCAACTCAATCTGGCTCTGGGGACATGGACGTTCCCCGCGAATGGAAAAGCTGACGACAAAGTTTAACCTGTCCGGCGGCGCGGTGATCTCTGCGGTCGACTTGATTAAGGGGCTTGGCATCTACGCCGGGCTGGATGTGATCGAGGTCCCCGGCGCGACCGGCTATATCGACACAAATTATCGCGGCAAGGCTGAATACGCGCTTGAGGCGCTGAAAACCCGCGACTTTGTCTACCTGCATGTTGAAGCACCCGACGAAGCGGCACACGGTGGGCTGCTGAAGGAAAAAATTCAGGCGATAGAATCGTTCGACGAGCTGGTGGTCGGGACCGTGTTGAACGGTTTGCGTAACGCCAAAGAAGATTTCCGGATTCTGCTGACCCCCGACCATCCGACGCCGGTGGCTAAAATGACCCATACCCGTGACGCGGTGCCGTTTGTGCTGTATGGATCGTCCGGTGAGTACAAATCTCCCGTTGCTGTTACTGGCTACTGTGAAACACAGGCGTTGTCGACCGGTGTTGTTGTTGACCCCGGTCATCAGTTGATGACACGGTTGATTAAAGGATAACGATAGTCCGGGTTATTTCATCAACTGAATACGTCCGACCTGCGGTTGCGGTACCAGGGCCTTGGTGACCGAGCTGACTCCGGCGCCGACATATATGGCGGAAATAAAAACCACTGCGGAAAGGAGAATGCCAACGGCGAGATTGCCATTTTTCAGCATTTTACCCAAGTGCATTTCCGGATTGATTTTTCGAGTTAATTTGCCGAACAGGCGCAGCGTAAAAGAAATGGTTAACACGGCAATCGCCAATGAAATAAACAGATGACCGCAGATGAGCAGCCCCGCTTGCCAGAGTGGTGTTGCCATCGCGCTCGGTGCGTTCAGCGCCAGACGAAACGACGTGACCGACGCTTCCAGACCATTCATCAGCAACAATGCTGCAGAAACCATGATTGCCGCCATCAACGTTCCCACTGCGGCATTCCCTTTGCAGATTTCTTCTTCCATATCAAAGTCGGGATTGGCTTTAATAAAAAGCCGGTAAATGACCTCTATAATCAGTCCCGACATGACAATCATCAGTGCAAGCTCCAGCAGGCTGGAACCAAGGCGCATAGTAAACATTGGGGTTGTACCTCCGTTACGGGGTGCAGGTCAAATCGACAACGGTTCGATCTGCAGTTCGCCACCGCTATTCAAGGTTTGCAAGGTATATTCACTGACCGCTCCAACCGGGAGCCATGCCGGTCCGGCCGGTTCCATCAAAACGTACGGCACCCCCTGGTATTCGATAAACAAATCACCTTTGCCGGGATTTTTCATAACCCCCAGCAGATAATGATCAGGCACGCCCAGGCCGATCAGGCGGATTTCATCCCAGTTGAGGAGCATCGCCGCAAGCAGTGCCGCCTTGCTGTCGCAGTCTCCCGCTCCTTCGGCAAGGGTTACCAGTGGCGGGTAAATGCCAGCCGTGTGACGCTGGTCAATAACTTCTGGAATGTTGCGATAGGCGAGTGCCGTCTGCACCAGAGTGAGTGCGGTGGGGAGAATATCCGCCGCCGCATAATGCATCTGTGCGGTTAACTGGTCAAGTGCTACGGCAACCGGTTTGAGATGATGAACATTGCGCCTGACAATTCCGGGGAGATCGGGAGTGACCAGTTGGGCGGACAGAAACCTGAAACCGCGTTCCTCAAAAAAAGAATGAACCTTTGCGTCGAATTCCTGATTGATTTTTGCCGACATTTTGTCAAGCTCAGCCTGGTCAAGGAATAATTCGACGGCATGCTGATAGGCCCCCGTAAGGGCGGCCTGGTGCTGCTCAGTCAGAGCGTCAAGCTCGGTTTGGTCATAGCCGTAGTCGCGCTGATAGGTTCTGAGTTCATTGCGGGGAATCGATACCGCAAGCGTCAAACGATCTCGGTGATAACCGTGAAAATTATATTCATTTGCAATGACTGACGGATCCTGAGCAGTGTGCTTCATGTCGGCGGATGCGGAGGGTTGGTTTCGGCTTAACGTCGCGGAAGCCGCTGCGTAGGTATTTAATTCGAGGATGGACGCAACGGTTTGATTTGTATATTGACTCAGCCAGAGACTGTTTCCCGCAATGACGGCAACCAGCAACACCAGCCAAAAAAAATGTTTGGTTGAAAAACAGGAAAAGGAAAGGTTCACACCAGGTCTCTTCTGCTCAGAGCGGAATTGTCAGGTGAACGTTAATTTGCGCTCAAGATCAGTCGAATGAGTGAAACGTTTAGCTTCCTCAATGGTAATGACATCTTGTTCACAGAGTTCAATCAGATGCTGATCGAGGGTCTGCATATGGTACTGTGAACGCCCTTCTTCAATGTGTTTTTCAATCTCGGACAAGCGGCCTTCACGAATGCAGGCCTGGATTGTCGTCGTGGTGCGCATGATCTCGACCACCGGAAAGATTTTTTCGCCGCTCTTGTCTTTGATCAGCCGAAGCGAGATCGTCGCGACCAGAATATCGGCGAGCCGCTGGCGGATGATATCCTGCGCTTCAGGGGGAAAGTTGCCGACCAGTCGATTGATCGTCGAAACGGCCCCCTGGGTATGCAGGGTCGAAAAGACCAGATGCCCGGTTTCTGCCGCCTTGATACAGGAGTCGATCGTCTCCGCGTCACGCATTTCACCGACCATGATAACGTCGGGATCCATGCGCAGGGCGGATTTCAGCGCCGTGGCAAAGTTGTCCGTATCGATTCCCACTTCACGTTGAATAATGCAGCTCTTGTTTGATGTGAAGAGAAATTCGATCGGATCTTCAATTGTGATGATGTTGTAACTGAAGAAATTATTGAGGTGACTGAGCATCGACGCCATGGTCGTCGATTTCCCGTTTCCGGTCGGTCCGGTGACCAGGATCAGTCCATTCGGGGATTTGGTGATTTCACCGAGAACCGGCGGCAGGTTCAATGCGCTGAAATCGCCGATATGTGGAGGAATGACGCGCATCACGATGCCGAAATGACCACGCTGCCGAAAGATACTGACCCGGAACCGTCCACCGCTATCTAACGCGTATGATGCGTCGAAATCCCTGACTGAATCGTTCAGCTCACGGTTGTTCTGTTCGAGAATGGTCTTGGTTATGAATTCAGTGTCTTCGTGGACAAGATTGGGAAGTTTTGAGCGGATGATCTGACCCCGCCCGCGAAAAAAAGGCGGGTTGTCGACTTCAAAGTGTACATCTGATACCTTCTTTTGAAAGGCAATTTCAAGAATCTGATTAAATGTTTTTGCATCCATAACGATTCCTGCAGGAATAAAGTTGTTTGCAATGTACTCTTAATGAGTCGTCTTTTCAAGCTGTTTGCGGAAGAGGGCTTCATCAAGGACCAGCCCGGCGTGATCTGCAAGTGTCTTGAGTAGATCAATGTGGGTGGCGGTCGGAGCGTTCTCGCCAAAGTCGGCGTAGATCAGCGCAATCACCCGGCCGCGACTCTTGAACGGCAGCAGCAGGACACGTTCCGTGCGCGGGGTGCCGATAACGGAAAAAAGGTGCTCTTTAAGAACCGCATTGTTGCTCTCGGCATAAAAGGTTTTTCCGGTTGCAACCGCCTGGCGAAAAATTGAATCTTCCGCAAGGGGCAGATTGATCTTCGGAGCGCGTGTCGGACCGTCCTCTCGCGGAGTATTAATCCCGATTCCACGTTCAGCAATCAACTCATTTTTGGCGACAATCAATGTCAGGCCGCGCTGAAACATTTCACTGACAAACGAGAGCAGAACCGCTGAAAGTTCCGGCGCCAGCGACAGTTTTTCCAGCTGGTCACAATAGCGACCGAACCGGGCAAAGGGCTGTTGCTCCTGACGTTCAATAAAGTGCGTGGAAAACTCCTGAAGGGTTCGATAAAACGCAATCGTTGCATCGATATCAACATCCTGATCCCAGCGCGGCATTACCGCCAGAACCCCGTCGCGATAAGCCTGGAGTGAAAACTCCGGGGTCGCCGGGGATGCCAGTTGGACAATTGCTGCCTGGGGATGTGTGCTCTGAAGGTGCCGCCGTTGCTCTGTAACGGACGCTTCGCTTGCACCATCCCCGCAACGAACGGGGGAATCAAAAAATACCAGGGGGATGAGCCCCCTGGATAAATATTGTCCGGTCATGAATTCAAGATCGGTTGCGTCACCCGTGGCAAAGACCTGAAAACCGAGCTGTTTGAGTATGGTTGTGACGGTCAATTTAAGCAATTCATCATGACTGAAGAGAACGATGCCCCCCGCCTCCTCGTTCCCGTGAACGTTTTTTGAACTGGCGGTGAATGTTTTCAGAAATCGATCAAAACACTCCTGCTCCTCATCCGTGGCCGTGGTCAACAGTTTCCGCAACCGTTCGCGCTGACTGTCAAGCGGAGGGTGGTCGCGCAGCCCCGCATAGACCTGAGGGATGGCGCGCTCCAGTTTGTCGAGTTCATCCAGCCCCAGAAGTTCTGCTGAAAGCTCAAGGTCTGTTTCCGTTGCAACCAGGTCCTCGTCTGCCCAGACGCCATCCTGAAGTTCGCCATCGCGCATTTTTTCGTCAAAGATGCGTAACGCATCCATCAGTACGCCTTGCGTGCCGAGCAGGAAATCCTCGTGAAGCTGTTCGGGGAAATAGCGGTAATTGTCGCCGATATTGCCGCTTTCAACGTCCAGGATAAAGGTTCCTTTGTGCCACGAAAGGATCTGGACAATGGTCAGATGGATAAGGGATTCAAGCCCCTTGAAAGCGTCTTCTTTTTTGATTGAACCCCCTTCAATCAGGGCGGCAATCAGCGGCTGGCGCCGGTCCCCCGCTGCCGATTGCTCAGCCAGGGTCTGCTCAAGTTGTTCTTCAGTTATCGCGCCGTTTTTAACCAGAATGTTGCCAATGCGAACGTTGTTGTTTGCGTGGTTGGCGCTGACGATATAGCCTTTTTCAAAAACCAGCTGACATTCGCTGCGGCCATTCGTTATGCGCAGGGTGCCGGTTTTCTGCGTCGAATGAATCAGTTGAATCACATCGACGATGGGGAGATGTTCGAGATCACCACTGAAGGACATATTGTTCCTTTCATACGCGTAAGACATCTATCAACCCGGCATTAAACTAAATTCTGAAAATTTTATCAACTATGATTGCGTTTAAGTTTAGTATCTCCGCCAAGTTGAATCAATTTAATCGAAACGATTCGTGGAGCAGGACGCCCTCTTTTTTGATTCAATAATAGTTGACATATACTGTCAGGTATGTTAACAGTCTCAAAACTGACATGATTACTCAGGTAAAGGAGGTTGGTGGTGATAAAACGATTTAAGGAAGATATCAAGGCGGTCTTTGAGCGTGACCCGGCAGTGCGCAGTGTTTTTGAGGTTGTTTTGTGTTATCCGGGGTTTCATGCGATGATTTTTTATCGCATTGCCCATTTTTGCTGGGAAAATGACTTTAAGCTGCTGGGACGTTTCATTTCACATCTCGGTCGATTCTTTTCCGGGATCGAGATCCACCCGGGGGCCAAGATCGGTCCGGGGTTTTTTATCGATCACGGCATGGGTGTCGTGATTGGGGAGACCGCCGAGATTGGCACCAACTGTACGCTCTATCACGGCGTCACCCTTGGCGGGACTTCCTGGGCCAAGGAAAAGCGTCACCCGACTTTGGGAGATAATGTCGTCATCGGTTCCGGGGCCAAGATTCTCGGGCCGTTCAAGGTTGGCGATAACGCTAAAATCGGTTCAAACTCTGTTGTTGTTAAAGAGGTTCCGAACAATTCAACCGTCGTTGGTATCCCCGGTCGGGTCGTTATCTCTGATGGTGACAAGGTTGAGCAGGAGCGGAATGATCTGGAGCACAGCAATCTTCCTGATCCGGTTGCCAAAGCCTTCAGTTGTCTTTTTGACCAGGTACGACATCTTGAAGAACGGGTAAAAAACCTGACCAGCGAGCAGGAACAACTGCATGCTGCTCTTGATGCAAAAAGAACGAAGGGCGCATAGTTATCATGCGGTTATCAACCAAAGCACAATATGCCGTGCGCGCCATGGTCAGTCTTGCTCTTAACGGTGGGGAAACGCCGATGACCCTCAAGGATATTTCGGTGCGGGAGAATATTTCCCTGACCTATCTGGAACAGCTCTTTGTCAAGCTGCGGCGTGGCGAGATTGTCAACAGTGTTCGTGGTCCCGGTGGCGGCTACGTGCTGGCCCGACCAGCTGATCGCATCATGGTTGATCAGATTATCGACAGTGTTGAGGAATCGCTGGTGCCGGTTTCATGTATGGATGACGATGGAACCTGCTCATGTGTTGATCAATGCGTGACGCGTGCGGTGTGGCACGGCCTGGGGGAGAAAATCAGACAGTTTCTGGCCGCGATTTCGCTCGAAGAATTGACACATGATGCACAAAACCGGATACTGCGCGATCGCGTGGATGAAAATCAGTTGGCGGAGGATGTAACGTGAGACAGATATATCTTGATAATAATGCAACAACCCGGGTGCGGCCGGAAGTTCTTGAGGCGATCCTGCCTTTTTACAAAGAGCAATTCGGTAACCCCTCCAGCGTGCACTGGGCAGGTCGTGCCGTGACCGGAGCCATTGAAAAAGCGCGTGAGCAAGTGGCCGCCCTGATCAATTGTTCACCGGCGGAAATTGTTTTCACTGCATGCGGCAGCGAAGGGGACAATATGGCCCTGAAAGGGACCATGGACGCTTTGCAGAACAAAGGGGATCATATCATCACCACGACGGTCGAACACCCGGCGGTGCTGGAAACCTGTGGTTATCTGGAAAAAGCTGGCTACGCAGTCACTTATCTGCCGGTTGATGCGGACGGGATGCTCAACCTCGCTGATCTTGAAGCAGCGATCACCGACCGAACGGTGTTGATCTCGGTCATGTGGGCGAACAACGAGACCGGGAATCTTTATCCGATTGCGGAAATCGGCAAGATTGCCCGCAAGCACGGGATTCGTTTTCATAGCGACGCGGTCCAGGCGGTCGGTAAAGTTCCGGTCGATGTGCAGGCCGCGAATGTTGACCTTCTGGTCATCTCCGGCCATAAGCTTGGTGCGCCTAAAGGGGTCGGCGCGATCTATATCCGCCGTGGCACCAAGTTGACGCCTTTCATGCATGGGGGGCATCAGGAACGGCATCGCCGTGCGGGTACCCACAATGTTGCCGGTATCGTCGGCCTCGGGCTGGCGTGCGAATTGGCTGGCAAAAAAAATGATCTGGTCTGGGGGCGGGTAAAAGAACTGCGTGATCGGCTCGAACAGGGGATCTTTGACAATGTGTCCGAGATCAAGCTCAACGGCCATCCGACGGAACGTTTGCCGAACACATTGAACGTCAGCTTTGCCTATATCGAAGGGGAGGGAATCCTTCTCAACCTTGATATGCTTGGCATTGCAGCCTCCTCCGGTTCAGCATGCACCTCCGGTTCGCTCGAACCGTCCCATGTGCTCGGGGCAATGTGCGTCGAAGTGTCACTGGCGCATTCGAGCACGCGCTTCAGTCTCGGCATCGATACAACGCAGGAAGATATCGATTATGTGATAGAAAAATTACCGCCGGTAATCCAGCGGCTACGCGATATGAGCCCATTGTATAATTGTGGTCATATCGATCGTTGCGAAACCTGTTCGGTTTTAACGAAATAAAAAAATTTGAGGAGCCAACATTATGTATACCGATAAAGTCATGGACCACTTCAGCAACCCCCGCAATGTCGGCGAAATCGAAAATGCAGATGGTGTCGGGGAAGTAGGCAACGCCTCCTGCGGCGATATCATGAAGATCTTCCTCAAAATTGAGAATAATGTTATCACTGATGTCAAATTCAAGACGTTCGGTTGCGGTGCCGCCATTGCGACCTCCTCCATGGTCACTGAAATGGCGATCGGCAAGACGTTGGATGAGGCGATGGAATTGACGAACAAGGCGGTCGAGGAAGCTCTTGACGGCTTGCCACCGCAGAAAATTCACTGCTCGAATCTGGCTGCGGATGCCTTGCATGAGGCAATCAAAAACTATCGCGAAAACAAGTAGTCAGATCGTCTTTACTCAACCAGTTTCAAGATAAGGGCTGTCGCGATGCGATGGCCTTTGTCGTCAGGATCGTCATTGGAAATGTCTCAATACGCCGGGAAACGAATCGTCGTGGCAATGAGCGGAGGTGTTGATTCCTCCGTGACCGCCGCCCTGTTGCAAGAGCAGGGGGCAGAGGTGATCGGCATGACCATGCAGATATGGGATTACTCCGCCTATGCGGAAAATCATCCGGATGCCTGCGGATCGTGTTGCTCCCCTGACGATGTCCACGATGCGCGCCGCGTTGCCGAACGTCTCGCTATCCCGTTTTACGTGGTCAATTTTGAAGATGCTTTTCAGCGGGAAGTCATCGACCGGTTCCGGGCCGATTATCTGGCCGGGAGAACGCCGAATCCTTGTGTGCTCTGCAATCAGATTCTTAAATTTGAATTATTGCTGAGGCGCGCCCGTGAACTGAACGCCGATTATCTGGCCACCGGTCACTATGCTCGTATCGACGGGGAAGGGGATACCCTGGCACTCCGTCGGGGGCTCGATGAGAACAAGGATCAGAGCTACTTTCTTTTCCCGATGACCCGTGAGCAGCTGCCCTTTGTGCTCTTCCCCCTTGGTGCCATGACCAAGTCGGAGGTGCGGAATCATGCCGTTCGTTGCGGACTGCGCGTGGCGGAAAAGGCCGAGAGTCAGGATATCTGCTTTGTCCCGGATGGAGATTATGTGCGATTTCTGGAAGAGCATGAGGATCTGTCACGCCTGGGAGGGGATATTGTCCACGTGGATGGCACGATTGTGGGGCGTCATAACGGGTTTTATCGCTACACCATCGGACAACGGAAAGGGTTGGGGATCAGTTGGCGGGAACCGCTCCACGTGATCGGTATCGATGCCGCCCGGTGCCGGGTGATCGTTGGCGAACGTCGCTATCTTGACACCATGGCGTGTACGGTTGATCGTGTCAACTGGCTCATCGACGTACCACAGGAGACGCTGAGCTGTACCTGCCAGATTCGCTACCGCCATGCCGGTGCCGAGGCCGAGCTGCTCCCCCTTGATGATGGTAAGGTCAAGGTTCGCTTTGCTGTTGCCCAGCAGGGGGTCACCCCCGGTCAGGCCGCAGTTTTTTATGCCGATGATCGGGTTCTCGGCGGCGGGTGGATCGCGTGAGCCCGACAGTTGCCATCGCCACTCTCGGCTGCAAAACCAATCAATTTGAATCCGCCGCGCTTGAAGAGCAGCTCCATGCCGCCGGTTATACGACCGTGCAATTTGAAGCCGGGGCCGACCTGATGGTGGTCAATACCTGTACCGTTACCGCCGCGACCGACGCGCAATCACGCAATCTGATTCGTCGCGCCCGGCGCCTCAATCCGGCGTGCCGCGTCGTCGTTACCGGTTGTTATGCGCAAATCAATCCGCAGGAACTGGCCGCGCTCCCCGGCGTCTCAGTCGTCCTCGGCAATGAAGAAAAAAACGCCTTCCTCGCGCATTTGCGCGCAGACCGACCGCACGTTGCGGTGTCCGATATGCGTGCCGTCGGCACCGCGAAACCGCTCGAAATATCGACTTTCGCGGATCGCACCCGCGCCTTTGTCCAGATCCAGAACGGCTGTGATGCCTTCTGCTCTTATTGCATCATCCCTTATGCGCGCGGCACCAGTCGTTCGGTTCCTGCTGATGACGTCGTCAGACAGGTGCGAACCCTGACCGCCAAAGGCTACCCCGAGATCGTCCTGACCGGGATTCATATCGGTGGCTATGGCCTTGATCTGACGGCGGATATGACCCTCGTTGAGCTGTTGAAACGTCTGCTTGATGAAACGGATGCGCGCCGCGTTCGGCTCGGTTCAATCGAGCCAACAGAGCTTTCTCCCGCTTTGATCGATCTGGTCGCTGACTCCGCGGTGATTTGTCCGCACTTCCATATTCCGCTGCAATCCGGGGATGATAACATTTTGCGGCGGATGAATCGCCATTATGACACCGGCAGCTTTCGGACGCTGATCGCATCGATCCGGCAGCGGTTGCCGGACGCGGCCATCGGCCTCGATGTCATTAGCGGCTTTCCGGGAGAGACGGCGGCAGAACATCGCAACACCCTTGAGTTCATTGAAACGCTTGCCGTTTCACATCTGCACGTCTTTCCCTTCAGTCGTCGCCCCGGCACCCCGGCGGCGCAGCTCCCTGATCAACTTTCCGGAACGGTCAAAAAAGAACGGGCCGCGCAGCTGCGTGAGCTCGGCGACCGCTCCTGGCAGCAGTACGCTGCCCGTTTTGTCGGTGCGCAACTGGAAGTGGTCGTGGAAGGTGGCACTTTGCGCAAGGGGTTGACGCGTAATTATCTGTCGGTGAGTGTTGCCGGTGGGGATGCGTCGGTTGGACGGGCGGTTATGGTTCGGATTGACGGGGTTGATGGAGAGCTGCTGCGCGGGACGCTGGTTGACTCGCCGACTCGTTGATTCCGTTGAAGACAGAACCGGCGGGTTTCGTCCCGCCAGCCGACATCCTTTTGCCCGGCAGCAAAAGGATGCAAAAGTGCCTGCGCTCGCAGCGAGCATGGTGGTTTGCGTGGGGTGGTGGTTTCTATGGAGGGCGCGAGGAGAGACGATATGCTGCTCATCTGCACCGGGACGGGGCCTTTTCTTATGGGGCCCCGTTGGCGTTGAAAATTTCTATAGCCGGGTTTCATGGCGGCATCAATACAACACGCCCCGTTCGCTACGAAGACGCCGACAGGCACGGGGCGAAAAGAACAGCCCCGTTAGACGCGGCAGATGCGCACCGACCGCGTCCCTCGTACACAGCTTCTTGAATTCCTCACTCTGCGAACCCGACATGCTCCATGCAATGGCAGGCCCTTTTCTGCTCACTCTTTTGGGCCAGCAAAAGAGTGAGGCGGCTGCGGGCCGCGACCCGCGAAGTTGTTTTTCGATTCAGTTGAAGATTGGTAACTGTTCAGCTCTTTCGTAGGAGCGGCTTTAGCCGCGAACCATCGCGCCTGAAGGCGACTCCTACAGCGTCATTCCGGCAAGATTTCAGCCGGAATCCAGGGTTTTCAAGGTTGAACGTCTGGATCCCCGACAGGGTCACTCGGGGATGACGACCCTTGGACGGGCAGGTGAATAGTTACGAAGATTGAAACATAAACCGGCGGGTTTCGTCCCGCCAGCCGACATCCTTTTGCCCGGCAGCAAAAGGATGCAAAAGTGCCTGCACTCGCAGCGAGCATGGTGGTTTGCGTGGGGCGGTGGTTTCCATGGAGGGCGCGAGGGGAGACGATATGCTGCTCATCTGCACCGGGACGGGGCCTTTTCTTATGGGGCCCCGTTGGCGTTTCCCATTTCCTTTGGTTTCAATCTTCCCGCAATATGTTACGATACTACTCACTCATTTACAGAAAGCCGTACCCTTTGAATATATAACAGCTTTAAGGAGGAATACGATGAGCAAGACAATCGGGATTTTGACGGGTGGGGGCGACTGCCCCGGCCTCAATGCGGTGATTCGCGGGGTGGTGCGTTCGGCAATCTTCACCCATGACTGGCGGGTCGTCGGGATTCGCGACGGCTTTGAAGGGTTGGTCGGTGAACTGCAAACGGTCGAACTGAACCTGCCGCAAATCGGTGGCATCTTGCCTCGCGGCGGAACGATTATCGGCACCTCCAATCGTGGCAACCCGTTCAGCTTTCCGGTTGAGCGAGACGGACAGATCGTTCAGGAAGATCTCTCCGACAGCGTGATCGCCAATTTTAAAAAAGCCGGGATCGATGCCCTGATTGCGGTCGGTGGCGATGGCACCCTGAAAATCGCCAATCAACTTTATGCCAAAGGATTGCCGGTGGTCGGGATTCCGAAGACGATCGATAATGATCTCTCCGCGACCGATGTCACCTTCGGCTACAATACCGCTGTCGAAGTGGTGATGGAGGCGCTTGATCGCCTGCATACGACGGCTGAAAGTCATCATCGTGCGCTGGTCGTCGAAGTTATGGGGCGCGATGCCGGCTGGATTGCACTGGAGGCGGGGATTGCCGGAGGAGCCGATGTGATCCTGATTCCGGAGATCCCGATCGATTTCTCTGCCGTCTGCGCCGCAATGCGGGCACGGCGGGAACGTGGTCGTCGCTTCTCAATCATCGTGGTCGCCGAAGGAGCGACTCCGCTTGCGGGAAAAAAAGTGGTCGTCAAGAGCGCAGCGGAGAATCTTGGCGTCGAACGGCTGGGCGGAATTGGTGCCTATGTGGCGCACCAGGTTGGTCAGTGCATGGCGATGGAAACGCGCACCGTGGTGTTGGGACATTTACAGCGCGGCGGTTCACCGTCGTCATTTGATCGCATCCTCGGTTCACGCTTCGGGGTTTATGCAGTGGAAATGATCGCCGCACAGCAGTTCGGGCGGATGTGCGCCTTGTGCGGGAGGGATATCGTCTCGGTTTCCCTTGCGGCGGCAGTCGGTCAGCCTAATCAGGTCGATCCACGGGGTAATCTGGTTGCCACCGCCGAGCAACTGGGGATCAATCTCGGGCGTCAGAAAGTGCCCTGGTCGCCCGTTGTGGATTGACGGTCATCAACAGCGCACCGCCGACGAGAAAAAAGCCGATAAGTGAAAAGATTGCCCAGCGGTTCGAACCGCTCAGGTCGATGATCAAAGCGAAGATCAGCGGCCCGAAGATCGACGCGAATTTGGAGCTGATGGCATAGAACCCGAAAAATTCGGCCTGTCGTCCGGGCGGTGTCATCGTTGCAAAGAATGAGCGACTGATCGCCTGGCTGCCGCCCAGCACCAGCGCGACAAAAAAGCCAAGAATCCAGAATTCTGTCGCGCTGCGCAATACCGCCGCGTAACAACCGATCCCGGTAAAAATCACCAGGCTGAAGATAATGGTCCATTTGGCGCCGATTTTTGTCGCCAGTGTACCGAAGAGTAATGAACCGGGCATGGCGACGAACTGAATCATCAGGAAACAGCCGAGGATCGTTCCGGTCGACAGTCCCAGCTCTTCGCGGGCAAAGATTGCCGATACCGCGATAATTGTCTGGATACCGTCATTGTAGAGCAAAAAAGCCAGTAAAAATCGCAGTAAATCAGGATAACGACGTAAGTGACGGAAACTCTCACGCCATCCCGGATGACTGTTTTTTTGAACCCTGAGCGGGGGCTCGTCGACCAGGAGCAGGCAGGGCAGGGCAAAGATCAGCCACCACCCCCCGGTAAGCAGAAAACCGATCCGCGCCGCCAGTGCCGGATCACCAATCCCGAACCACTCTCCGCGTTGAATCAAAAGGAATACCAGCAGCAGTGCCAGCCCTCCGCCCAGATAGCCGCTGGCAAAACCGTAAGACGAGAGTCGGTTGATGTCCTTTTCCCCCGGAGCAACCAGCGTGGGGAGCAATGCGTTATAGAATATATTCCCCCCCGCAAAAGAGATGTTGCCGATAATGAAGAGGGCAGCGGCCAGCAAGTAGCTTCCCGGTCCGGTCATAAAGAGCGTTGCCGTTGCAATCGAGCCGCATACACAAAACAGACGGAGCAGGCGTACGCGGTAACCATGACGGTCCGCCAGCGCCCCGAGGGGAGCGGCGACCAGCGCCACAACAAGCATTGAAAGGGCCACGCTGTACCCCCAGAACGCTGTCGCCGGAATATTGATTTTCCCCGCAAAGGCGGCCCCTTGTTCAGGAACCAGAGAAGCAAAATAGACCGGCAGAACCGCCGCAAGGATTATCGTGGCAAAGGCCGAATTAGCCCAATCGTAGAGGCACCAGCTGATCCGCGCGCGGATTTGGCGGCGTTCCGCAGGGGGGCGTGTTTTCATTGTTGACTCGTGGCACAGGGGAGGGGGGCTGCTGCATAAAAAAATGACCCCGGGCGTAAGTAAAGGGGAGAACGCCGGGGTCGATTCAAGGATGTTGTAGATATAAAGGTTTGCATTTGCTGTACCACTTTTAAAGTTGTTATAAATTAACCGGTTACGCAAACGGCTCCGGTCTGATGCGTCAGAATATCGACACTATGCGCTGCACGGCAGATAATTTTGACGCGCAAGCGCTCAGGGGATTGGTGTCTGTGGCAAGGAATGACCATTGATTTCCAGAAACTGTGCCGTCAATCGATAGGTAATCCCCCACAGAACCTTGTGCTTTGGACCAAGGATGTCAAGCGCCGGACGCTCGAAACGGTCACCGCGAAAATGAACGGTGGTCATGCGTCGCCGGGCAGGATCAAGAAGGTCTCGGCACGGAATCCAGAAAGCCTGGTGAACCTCGGCGTTCAGTGTCAGCGCCGCGCTCAACGGCGTGGGGAGGAGATAAACGAAACAGCAGACGATAATCGACAGGTGTGCTCCGGCAAGGTCATCAAGTCTGCCAAGAAAAGTCGCATTGCGCAGATCCAGCCCGGTCTCTTCCAGTGTTTCGCGCTCGGCGGCAAAGCGCGCATGATCATCATCAACTTTAATATGTCCACCGGGAAAAGCGATGTCGCCCGACCAGGGGTCCGCGTCGCAGTGCGAACGCAGGATATAGAAGATTTCCGGTCCGTCGGGCGTTTCACGCAGAATACAGGCGACTGCCGCATGACGGTAGCCGGGGTAATCCTCCATCCGGGTAACACGGGGACGGTACCTGCGCAAGGAATTTTCAAGCTCACTGAGGTTGATCATCGACAATGACCGAAATTAATCCGTTTGTCTGGCTGCCAGAAAGAGAGTCAATATCCCGGTGGGGTGCGCCACCAGAAAGGTGAATAGGGATAGTAAAGATCCGGATCATAGGGGTTGTGCCGCAGATAGTCCCGGCGGTCAAAGGGTACCGGCGTAAGGAATCCACTATTTGGCGGCAGGGCGTACCGATAGGGGGTTTCCCACAGATAAACGTTGTCAATTGACAGCACCGGGTAGGTGTAGTCGATCTCCCCGAGGGGTTTGGTTTTGCGTCCCTGCACGGTTGCTACCAAGGTTACAAAGCGCCCCGGAGCGAAGAGCGCCGGATCAAGAAAACGGTCGGTTCGCGCCAGAAATCGTCCGCTGTTCTCGTCGGTATAGACCGGCTCACCGGTGAAATCGAGCCCGTAGCTGAAGATCTCAAGGGTGGTGCCTTCGCGTACCAGTTCAATATCGACCACCAGTCCACCCAAAAGCAGGGTTTGTCCGAGATACTGATCGGGATTATTTTTGATGGTGGTGAAATCCAGATTCCGGTCCGCTTTGGCGCGCGCCGCCGAGGGGATAACGTGGGTGCAACCGGGCATTAACAGGGTCGCAAGAATCAGGCAGATAACGAAGAGCTGGGGCCGGATTGAGCTACGCATAGGAACCTCCCGCAGAGCGCTGGTACAGTGGAACCGTACGGTCCTCAACATGAAAGATAACGTGCTGAAATTCCAGATGATTATATCCCATATAGAGCGGTATTCAAGTTTAAAATAGGTTGACCGTCGATCGTTCCCTCTGCTATCTTTCCGGGCACCTTTCAACCCCATGGTTGCCAATGACAAAAATTGACTTTATTAAACTGAAAAAACCTGAGAAGGCCATGCATCTGTGTCGGCTGGCGACGGAATTCCTGTCCGCCGGGCACCGCGTCCTGGTGATGGTTCAGGATGAAAATCAGGCTGTTACCCTTGATCGTTTCATGTGGACCTGGAAGAAAGACACGTTCCTCCCCCACACTTACGACAACGGTTCAGTGGAGTGCCTTGGCGAACCGGTAGTGATTGTGTGCAGTGAGCGCAATCCGAACGGCGCACGCATCCTGATCATGGGTTCTCCCTGTTCCGTCGACTTTTTGCGCCAGTTTCATCAGGTGATCGATTTCGCCGAAGTTTATGATGATGCGCTGGCACAGGCGGCACGTGATCGCTACGCGCGCTACCGGGAAGTTGGTTTCGTCACCGGAATGCGCAGCGTAGCTGACGGTGCCAACCCGAAAGTGGACAGACAATAGTATGAAACAATACTTTCCCCGCATCAAGGTGGTCCTCGTCGGCGCGCAGGGGCCGCTCAATATCGGCTCGGTGTGTCGCGCGATGGGCAATTTCGGTTTCAGTGAACTGCGCCTGGTGGCGCCGGAGACCGATCATCTTGCAAACGATGCGCGACAGATGGCGGTCAAGGCGAAAGATATCCTTGAAGGGGCTCGCATCTATCCTGATCTGGCTGCGGCGCTGGCCGACTGTTCCTTCGCCATCGGCACCACCCGGCGTTACGGCAAATACCGCGAAGATCTCTACGCTCCCGACGGTGCCGCCGAGGCGCTGGTCGCTCGCCCCGCCGAGGAAACGGTCGCCCTCGTCTTCGGGCGTGAGGACCACGGTCTCTTTACCGAGGAACTCGACCTCTGCCAGCGCACCTTGACGATTTCCACCAATGATGACATGCCCTCGATGAATCTGGCCCAGGCGGTGTCGCTCTGTCTCTATGAAGTGACCAGGGCCGCCCGCAGAGCGTCAACCACGATCGATGATGAAACGAACGGCAAGAAGCTGGCGAGCAATGAGACGCTCGAAAGTATGTTCTTTCACATGCGCCGCTCCCTTGTCGAGGCCGGCTATCTCGACCCGGTCAACCCCGATCATATCCTGCGCGGTTTTCGGCGCATCTTTGGCCGGGCCGGTTTGAACGATCGCGAAGTACGCATCCTCCACGGACTCTGGAGTCGCATCGACTGGCTCGAAGGGGAACGGCGCAAACTGACGGAACGACTGAGGAACAATGATAAATGAGACGCCGGTGTTCCGGACGATAGCGCTCAACGGCGGCCTGAACCTGCGGGTCGATGATCATTCGAACCGTTATTTTGGCGATTATCACCGCATCAAGCTGGTCATCAGCTGCGAGCTGCCGGTGACCGCCGCGAGCATCCCCGAAGCGTGGCGCGAGCGTGCTGCCGAAGTACGCGAACGGCTCGGCGAGTCACTTCATTTTGAGCACTCGATGGAACGCATGGGGGTGGCCGGGGACGATGTCCCTGCCGTCAAGGAGGAGATGCTCGCGAGCTTTCTGACCTCCACCGGGCATTATCTTGCCCGCCCGGCGTTTGTTGCCCGTCTGGTTGCGGATAAGCTGGGCAAGAAAGATGCGTCGCAGCGGCGTTTTACGTTGATCAAGTAAGAAATTATTTCACCACGGAGGGCACGGAGAACACGGAGAAGGTCAAGGGCTTGAGGCTTTGGCTTAAACCAAAAAAGCCATTGGTTTTGATCTTATGTTTTCTCCGTGATCTCCGTGATCTCCAGTGAGCGCAGCGAACGGGTGGTAAGAAGGATCTGAATGTTTCACCACGGAGGGCACGGAGAACACGGAGAGAATCAAAATCTTTAGGGTTTAAACCAAAATCAAGTCTTTGGCTTTGATCTTAAGTGTTTTCTCCGTGATCTCCGTGATCTCCAGTGAGCGTAGCGAACGGGTGGTAAGAAGGATCTGAATGTTTAGCGCAGCGAACGGGTGGTAAAAAGAGATTGATGATCGAACTGACCATTGACCGCCTCACCAACGGCGGGCGCGGCTGCGGTAGATATGACGGCAAGACCGTCTTCGTGCCGTTGACGGCACCGGGGGATACGGTGTGCTGCCGGATCGTCAAGGCGAAGAAACGTTATGCCGAGGCCGAGCTGGTCGAGGTATTGACCCCCGCAGCCGACCGGATTGCGCCGGTCTGCGCCTGGTTTGGCGACTGTGGTGGCTGTCAGTGGCAGTTTCTGCCCTATGCCGCCCAGCTCGACGCCAAGGTGCAGATCTTCACCGAGCTGCTCACGCGTCAGGCAGGAATCGCTGACGTCCCGTTGTGCGCCCCGCTCAGCGCCCCTGATCCCTGGCACTATCGCGGTCGCGCCCAATTCAAGTGTCATGCAACCGCCGCCGGTCTGACCATCGGTTTCTATCGTCGCACCAGTCATCACGTGGTCGCCATCGACACCTGTCCGATCCTCGCTGACCGTCTCAATCAGGCGCTGGCTTTGCTGCGCCAGCACCTGCCGTCCGCACCTGCTGCGCGCCAGATCTCTCAGGTCGATGTCCAGGTCGGCACCGATGGCCGTCTGCGCGTAACGGTGATCTTTCAGGGGGAAGCGCCTGATCGTCTGCTCTCCTTTCTTACGCCGTTCTTTGCCGCCGAGAAGATCGCGCTGGCGATTCAGTACGGGCACAAAAAGGCTCTGAAGGTGGCGGCGGATGAGGACGATCTCTTTATCAGCGTCGCTGAACCGCCCCTCGAACTGCGCTATCGTGCCGGTGGCTTTGTGCAGGTCAATCAGGCGCAGAACCGGCAGATGGTGGCACAGGTGCTGCGCGACGCGGGTGATCTGCGCGGTCGGCGGGTGCTTGATCTGTACTGCGGGATCGGCAACTTTTCGCTGCCGCTGGCCCGGCGGGGCGGGCAGGTGGTGGGGGTGGAGGAGTATGGACCGGCGATTGCCGATGCAAAGCGTAATGCCGCACAGGCCCGGCTGGACAATTGTTCTTTTCATGCGCGGGATGCGGTCGGGGCCGCAACAGCTTTGTGGGGGGACGGTTTCGATCTGGTGCTGCTCGATCCGCCGCGCTCCGGCGCGGCCGAGGTGGTGCCGGAGCTGGTGCGGCTGCGTCCGCCGCGCATCATCTATGTGTCGTGTGATCCGGCGACGTTGGCGCGCGATCTGAAAGTGCTGATCGAGGGCGGTTACCGGCTGGTTGCAACGCGGGTTGTCGATATGTTTCCGCAGACGTTTCATATCGAGTCGATGTCGCTGCTGGAACGGGTCGCTTGACCGGGCCGACCGATGAATACATCCCACTCGCGCGGGGGCGCGATTGTGGTCATGACGAAAGGATGCAGTCGATGAGCAACATGCAAAAGCGCGGCCAGTGGGCGTCGCGCCTGGGTTTTATCTTCGCCGCCGCCGGCAGTGCGATCGGTCTCGGCAATATCTGGAAATTTCCCTATATCACCGGGCAGAACGGCGGCGGTGCCTTCGTCCTGGTTTATCTCCTGTGCATCGCCCTGATCGGCCTGCCGATCATGATTTCCGAGCTAATGCTCGGACGTCACACGCGTAAAGATGCGGTCGGGGCCTTCATCGCCATGGAGGGGAAAGGGACTTCCTGGCAACTGGCGGGGTGGGTCAGTGTGGCGGCCGCGTTCATCATCCTTTCGTATTACTCGGTCGTTGCCGGCTGGACCCTTGACTACGTCTGGCGCGCCCTCCATGGCGCCTTTGCCGGCCAATCCGCCGCCGCGATCGAACAACAGTTCGACGGCCTGATCGGGGACGGCACGCGCCAGATCATCTGCCACCTGGGGTTTATCGTTCTCAGTCTCGCGATCGTTATTGGCGGGGTGCACAAAGGGATTGAACGCTGGA
The DNA here is from genome assembly GCA_019429445.1 of Desulfuromonadaceae bacterium. Classification (NCBI taxonomy): domain Bacteria; kingdom Pseudomonadati; phylum Thermodesulfobacteriota; class Desulfuromonadia; order Desulfuromonadales; family Desulfuromonadaceae; species Desulfuromonadaceae bacterium. Next base: position 6,389 of record JAHYIW010000005.1, on the reverse strand, counting down.
GCAAAATTCTCATGCCGGTCCTCTTTGCCTTGCTCCTCCTCCTCTTTGTCAACGGCCTGCTCAGCGCGGGAGCTGCCGAGGGGCTGCGCTTCATGTTCTATCCCGATTTCAGTAAGTTGACTCCCGCCTCTGTGCTGGAGGCGATGGGACATTCCTTCTACACCCTGTCGCTGGGGATGGCGATCATCATCACCTACGGTTCTTATCTCAATAACGATGTCAATCTGGTCGGGGCCGGCTTGCGGGTCGCCCTGCTCGACACCGCCATCGCCCTGATGGCCGGTCTGGCGATCTTTCCGATCGTCTTCGCGGTTGGTATGGCACCCTCCGCCGGTCCGGGACTGGTCTTCAAAACCATCCCGATCGTCTTTGCACAGCTCCCCGGTGGTTACCTCCTGGCGATCCTCTTTTTCCTGCTCATCGCCTTCGCCGCCCTGACCAGCACCATTTCGCTGCTCGAAGCCCAGGTCGCCTACCTGATTGATGAACGGGGCTGGGGACGGAAAAAAGCGACCACCTTTCTGGCGCTCCTCTGTTTTGTCGTCGGTATCCCGTCGGCCCTGTCGTACAACGTTCTGGGCAGCTGGACTTTCCTCGGGGAGCGGACCTTTTTTGACAGCATCGACCTGGTCGCCTCCAACTACCTACTGCCGATCTCCGGCCTGCTGATTGCCCTCTATGTCGGCTGGTTCTGGAAAGGGGACGCCGAAAAAGAGGAACTGCTGGCGGGCAACGCGCCCTGGGTCTTCCCGGTCTGGCATTTCATGATCCGCTACGTTTCTCCGCTGGCGGTGGCGATGGTCCTCTATGCCAAGATCAAGGAATCGGGGTTGTTCACCTATCTGGGCACCCTGTTCAGTTAACGCGCCTTCCCCGCTCAGGGCGCGGCATACCGCCGTTATTCAGAAAGGACGCAGCGATGAAATTGCTGATGATCTACACCACGCGCTTCGCTTATCATCCCGCCCATAAAACCCTTGCCGAGGAACCCGAATGCACCCAGCCGGGGGAGGTTCATGACGCACTGATCGGACTGATCCACGCCGAGGCGCAAGACGCTGCGGATGCGGCGAAGGTCGAGAAAAAACTGGTCAAGAATCTCAAGTGGGGTGCGCGTAAAAACGACACCACCACCATCGTGCTGCACAGCTTCTCTCACCTGGCCGAAACCAAAGCCGACGCGGCCTTCACCAAAGAGCTCCTCAATCAGGCCGCGACCCGTCTGAAGAGTGCCGACTATCAGGTGCAGCAGACCCCGTTCGGCTACTTTCTCGACCTCGATCTACAGGCTCCGGGGGTATCGACCGCGCGAATTTTTGCTTCTTTTTGAACCACAACCGCGTTTCTCGCCCGGTATGGCGGACAGATCGTTAGGATTATTTGTTTATTGTTTGTTGGCCGGGGGTGTGCTACTTAAGAACTTATATTTTTTCTTGGTTACTGAGGAAGGCTGGGGCTGGATGGGGCAGATCGGTTTGTGAGGATGGATGAAGCCATTTCGACCGGTGGTCGGGGTGTCTTTTTGTGTTTGTGATGTCTGTGTGGGAGATAGTCGTAAAATAAGTCTGACCCGTTTTGGGGTGGATAAAATTTACTGGAAATCCCAACTTCCTAAGTTGCAATCCTGGCACCATAGATTTTCAATCCTGGCACCATAGATTTTCATACCAACACCCTTGCCGAGAACCTCGCCGACGTGCAGGAGAAGGATCGCTTCGACATCATCCTCGCTAATCCCCCCTTTGGCGGCAAAGAGCGCAAAGAGGTACAGCAGAACTTCCCGATCCGCACCGGCGAGACCGCCTTTCTCTTTCTTCAGCATTTCATCAAGATGCTTAGAGCCGGTGGCCGTGCGGGCGTCGTCATCAAGAATACCTTCCTCTCCAATACCGATAATGCTTCGGTTTCTCTGCGCAAGTTGCTGCTGGAGAGTTGCAACCTGCACACGATCCTCGACTGCCCCGGCGGCACCTTCCAGGGTGCGGGCGTCAAGACCGTGGTCCTCTTCTTCGAGAAGGGCGCACCGACGCGCAAGGTCTGGTACTACTCGCTGGATGTTGGCCGCAATATGGGTAAGACCAATCCGCTGAATGATGTGGATTTGGCTGAGTTCATCGAATTGCAGAAAAGTTTTACCGATTCGCCGAAGAGCTGGAGTGTGGATGTTGGCGGGATCGATCCGGCGACCTATGACCTGTCGGTGAAGAATCCCGATGGCGGTGAGGTTGTGGTGCACCGCTCTCCGCAGGAGATTATGGATGAGATAGCGGCTTTGGATGCCGAGAGTGCGCTGGTGCTGGCGAAGATTCGGGGGTTGTTGTGATTGATAGTAGCGATGGGAATCATAGGAAGCATGAGAGTTATGGGAAAGCAACAACGCCCTCACATGATTCCCATAATTCCCATAACTCCCAGTCTTCGATTTTAATTCCTCGAGGGGACTACCAGACCCTGCTCTCATACCAAAAATCCGAGATCGTCTACCAGATCACCTACCGCTTTTGCCAGAGTTTTCTCAAAAAGGGCGACCGCACCGTCGATCAGATGGTGCAGGCGGCCCGTTCCGGCAAGCAGAATATCGTCGAGGGGAGCAAGGCGGCGCCGACCTCGAAAGAGATGGAGATCAAGCTGACCAATGTGGCGCGGGCCAGTCTCGAAGAGCTGCTGGAGGATTACCGGGATTTTCTCAAGGTCCGCGACTTTCCGATTTGGGATAAAGATTCCAAAGAGGCTTTGTATGTGCGCAAGCTTGGTCATGGGAATGATGTGAGTTATGAGACTTATAGGACTTTTGTCGATACCCGCCCGGCCGAAGTGGTGGCGAATATTGCGATTTGTCTGGTTCATCAGGCCAACTATCTGCTCGATCAGCAGCTCAAGCGCTTAGAGAAAGATTTTCTCAAAGATGGCGGTCTGCGCGAGCGGATGACGAAAGCGCGGCTGCAGGCGCGGGATCAGCAGCGGTTGGATGAGCGGAGGAAGGGATGAAGGCGGGGTGGGAAGTTAAGAAGCTGGGTGAAGTGGCCGAAGTGATCGCTGGACAGTCTCCAGAAGGTTCGTTCTACAACTCTTCCGGTGATGGCTTGCCGTTCTATCAAGGAAAGAAAGAGTTCAACGAAAGATTCATCGGTGCACCAACAACATGGACGAGTCAAATTACAAAGGTCGCCTTGGAAGGCGATGTGCTGATGTCTGTAAGAGCACCAGTTGGCCCAGTTAACTTTGCGACTCAGAAAATCTGCATTGGCCGTGGTTTAGCGGCAATCCGTAGCAACAAACACTTGGATAGGGACTTTCTTTTCTATTTTTTGTTGTCGAAGCAGGATGAAATTAGCGGTACTGAAGGTGCTGTTTTTGCTTCAATTGGGGCATGGGGTCGGACCAACTTAACCATCTGAAAATATTGAAAAATAGGACTGAATTTCCTGACAAAATCGGCCTATAGCTCGATTTTTTAGGTCAAAATCGGCGCTATCATTATAGGAGAAACAAGTCACTTCGGAGAACATAACACTTATTTAGAAAACAATCGTCATAAGGAATGCCCCCGACTTCGGTTCATGCGCCTCGAAGCCATCGGCCATCAAAAACTCGAAGCCATCGCCGAACTCAAGCAATCCATCCTGCAAAAAGCCTTCGCAGGTGAACTCACCGCCCTGCCCGAAAAAGCAATCGAAGAGGCCATCGCATGAAAATCAAACCCGTATTTTTTGAGGATCACACCATCCGCCGTGTTTATGACGAAGAGACTGAAATCTGGTGGTTTTCAGTCGTAGACATCATTCAAGTGCTGACCCAACAGCCTGATTATCAGGCTGCCAGAAATTACTGGAAAGTGCTGAAAAATCGGCTGGGCAAAGAAGGTAGTCAGTCGGTTACAAATTGTAACCGACTGAAACTCAACCTCCCAAGTTGCAATCCTGTCACCATGGATTTTATTATGCCGAAGTAGTTAGCAAGATGAAGGGAGCCGGAGGGTTGAATGCCGGAAAGGACGCGCATAGTTATAAAGTACCTCACGAAATGCGGAGAATGGAGCCGTTGGTCGGGGCGTGCAGGCTGCCGGAACGACCGTTACTCGGCGTACCCTCGCAGATTCATGCAAATGGCGTCAATATCTAGCCCTGCCCGTCGAGATTAACGGCTAAAGGTTGCATCTTCCAAAACCACCTTATAAGCGTAACCCATGCCGAGATCAATATCGGTCTTGACCGTTCCTGTTGCCGCCAGGGTGGCGCCGATCTCGACTTCCTGCAAGGTGGTGACGCGCAGAACATTGTCCGGGGCCACTCCGCTGCCGTCCGACAGAGTCACCCAGGTTTTTCCCAGGATGTTATTGCTCACCTTCAACACTTTCCCCCGCACACTCACCACTTTCCCGGCCATAGCGCTGCGCTGCGCAAAGAGTTGAGCAATACTGAGTTCGGTTTCGGCTTTGACCACTTCTCCCGGCGCCGGTGCGGCAATCACGGGTTGCGCAGAAACAAGATTGCGGTGATTATCGTCGTTGGGCATCTCCGATTCCAAGATGGACTTTGCCTCGGGTTTCTTGCGGATATTGGTGAGAAAGAGGATTTCATCAAAGGTCCGATCGAGAGCCTTGGTGTGAAAATCATACATTTGCACCCCCCACATGTACTCAATCAATCGACGGGTAGCGTCCCAACATTCACACTCTTATTTGTAGATCAATCTAGACCTTTTTTGCCGCTGATTCGATCTGATCACTGCGGATTGTTCAAAGGCGAAAATCTTCGATCCCGCTGGGCTTCGAAGTTAACAAGATGATGGATCTTCTGGCGTAGATTCCTTTCTTATGGCATGTAAACCACGCATCCGTTCATCTGCGCGCCGCTTGTCAGATCGCATGCAGGAAGATCCTGGAATAATGATCTGAGATTAAATGTTGCGGGTTAACTCTGCACGGATGACAAGGAAAATCTCTGGCAAATTTCTTTCGGTTGATGCCTTTACGTCGCTGTTTTCCAGGTGTCGGTGATGGGGGAAGGATATGACTTCGCTGTGATGTGGAGCGTTGTCCCAACGGGACAGGAGAGTGCCGGATTTATCCTGCCAGTGATAGGAATACTTTCTCTTGCCGTCAATAAAGAGGTAGTCCTTGATAAAGAGGATCTATCCGTCAATGAATTCGACGTGAGCCACGAACGACATGGCCGAACCATAACGGCGAAAATCTGTGACTTTGTAACCGGCAACAATGTCGGAGAATTCGCGGACGGTGTTATAAAACATGGTCAAGCTCTAGCAGCCGTCCCTGCCAGTATTCCCTCCCTTCCTGAGCAAATCGCCATGCCATGAGATCATCGAATACCTTGAAGTTCTCATCAACCTTGGCAAATTCATTATTAATCGTCAGGTAGTCTTTGCCGTACTTGCTTTCAAACCCTTCAACTTCTTCGCTAAATCCGGAAATCCGGGAAAGAATTTGAGTCGCCAGCACATCCTTGATCAGCCCCTTTACTCCGCCAAAATCCAGCTCTATCGCCATTTTCTCAAGGTTGTCGTCGTAGGCCAATGTTGTCATTGTTATCTCCTCCATTTAAGGGAGTTAAATGTCTATTCTTCGGTGACTTTAAATAGATCAAGTGAGGATGTCAATTTGTCGGCGAACAAATACTCAAATGCCCTCGGGAAAAGCCGGAGATTTCCGGAGCAATAACGTTGTTGCGAAAGTCTCATTCTGTTAAAATCCCCCCCCTCTCTTCAACTCTGAATTCGGGTTGAATCTTATCTTTTGTGCCAAGTGAGGGCCATGTGAAAATTTTTTACCTGTTGTTTTCAGGAATCGCGGGGCTCAGTTTATTCGTGTCCCCCGCTTTTGCCTCTTTTCAGCCCGGCGAGATGACGCTGACTCCGCAAGTTGGTTATTACCTCACCAATGGCTATCGAGATCTGGACAGCGCGTTGCTCACCGGGATCGGTCTCGATTTCCGCATCAGTCAACCCTTGAGCGTCGAAGCGTTTGTGGGCAAAACCTTGGGAACCGCCGCTACCTTGTCGCAGGCGCGCCTGGAGGGTCTTTCCCATCTTGGTGTCGATAAGACCGGGCCGCCGCAGCGTTTTATCCCCTATAACGCACTCGGGGTCGGGCTCAACTTGATCGACTTTGACGATCAACAGAGCGCCGCCAATCTGCTGGTCGCCGCCGGTGGCGGGATAAAATATCTGCTCAGTGATAACTGGATGCTGCTACGACTCGATGGTCGGCTGATCGCTTCAGGTGGCAAGGTGGCGTCGATGCTGACATTGGGACTCTGTTTCCCTTTTGGTGCGAACCAGTTTGAGCAACCCCTCGGCTATATCGAGAAGAAAGAACCTGTGGTTGTTGTTGCTAAAAGCAAAACTAAAAATAAGGCGAAAGTGGGCGC